>NZ_LUGJ01000055.1:0-1072 GCF_001682955.1 Megasphaera sp. DISK 18 | reverse complement strand
TCATAATAATCCCCATCTTCCGATAAATGTCTTTCTCGTTTCACTATAGCAAAGATTCCTTAACTTCGCAAGCGATTGGCAGGACAGACGCCAGACAGCAAAAGGCTGCCCTGCCGATTGATATGCTCCCCTTTAGGTAGACATGAGAAATAATAAAATCTCATGCTACTTAAAGGGGAGTATTTTTAATGCATAAAACAAAGATATGTGCTCAAGAGAAATTGCATACCGTCAAAAACATTCTCCATGGAACAGAATCTATCCATGCGGCTGCCAAGCGTCTGTCCGTTGCCCCGCCTTCTGTCAGAGCTTGGATTGGTAGTTATAAAGGGAATGGGATCGATGCCTTTACGCACACAAAGAACAAACACTATTCCCATGAATGTAAGGTTCAGGCGGTAACCGCTTATCTGAATCAGGAAGGTTCTCTGGCTGTTATCTGCCAAAGATTTGGTTTGAGGTCATCAAAACAACTACGCACATGGATTAAGCGGTATAATAGTCATGAGGAGCTGAAAGCTTCCGGAACAGGAGGATTTTCTATCATGACGAAAGGCAGAAAAACAACATTTGATGAGCGAGTTGAAATTGTTCAGTATTGTATTGCCCATGACCATAATTACGCAGAGACTGCGGTGAAGTACGATGTTTCTTATCAACAGGCACGCAGCTATACGCTGAAATACGAGGCGGGTGGTCTCGATGCCTTGCAGGATAATCGCGGAAAAAGAAAACCGGAAGACCAACTTACGGAAGTAGAAAGATTGCGTGCCGAACTCAAGCTGGAAAGAGCTAAGAGGAAACAGGCGGAAATGGAGATTTCTTTCTTAAAAAAATTGGACGAAATAGAGAGGAGGCGGGACTGAGCCGATTAAAAAAACGTCATATTTATCTTGCCATTCAGGAAGAACACGAGGAACATCACTATCCTATTTCAGCCTTATGTAAATTAGGGAAAGTAACTCGAGCCGCTTATTACAAATGGCTTCACCGACAAATCCCTGCGATGGAACAAGAAAACAGGTTGGTTGCGGAAAAGGTAGAAGAAATTCACCGGGCTTATCCGGATAAA
>NZ_LUGJ01000054.1:0-20712 GCF_001682955.1 Megasphaera sp. DISK 18 | reverse complement strand
CAACAGGGTAAACCCCATAACGAAAAAGGCTCCCTGCCTGGCAGGGAGCCTTCTCTATGTTATGATGGGAGAGTGAGTGATATGCGTCTTATTTGAAAATCTTGACCCGTTCTTCAATGGGAGCCTTTTCGATGGGATCCGGTTTCTGTAAGGGATGGCCAAAAGGCATCTGAGCGATGAGTTTCCATTCTTCCGGCACACCGGTCAATTTTTTGACTTCATCGTCGATGAGGGGATTGTAATGCTGGAGATTGACACCTAAGCCGAGGTCGGTAAGGGCGGTCCAGATGGCGAACTGCATCATGCCGTTAGCCTGTTGCCCCCAGATGGAGAAGTTCTGTGCATACAGCGGAAATTGGTCGGCCAATTTTTCAACGATGGAGATATCGTCAAAATAGAGGACTGTGCCGTACGCGGCGGCAAAGGAATTGATTTTTTCTTCCGTTGCAGCGAAATTAGCTGCCGGTACGATGCCGCGAAGGGTATCCATGGCGATCTGCCAAATCTTATCGTGGGTTTCACCGAAGGCGACGACGACTTTTCCGGACTGCATGTTGAAAGCCGAAGGAACTTCGTGAACCATATCTTCAATCGTCTTTATAATCGTTTCCTGGGAGATAGAAACGTCTTTACTAAGAGCATAGTTTGTGCGCCGATTGGTAACGGCTGTCGTGAAGTTATTCATAAGGCACCTCCTGAGTTTTTATTAATTAATAATGAATCTCTTTTATTTTAAGCTAGTATAGCATCTTGTACGATATAAGTCAAGATTTCTTCAGAATTTATGAAGAGACCTTTCTTTTTTTGATAGGGTGAGCTATACTTTTAGCGGCAGCTTTTTGGAGGCCTGGAAACCGGTCGGAAAAGACGCCCCAAGCCACTTGACAGGCCCTATGCCCCTGTGGTAACATTAATACATTGCGTGAGCAAAATTTATTTTTTTGAATTACTAATATGAGGTGATGTAGAAAATGGCAACGAGGAGAGACCCGCGTTTTAAGGAATGTCGCCGGTTCGGAGTTAATGTGTACGGACACCCTAAGGCATTAAAACGCGTACGTAAAGATCAGCGTCAGAAAAAAATGTCTGAATATGGCACGCAGTTATTGGAAAAACAGAAACTTCGCGCATACTACAATTTGCTCGAACGTCAGTTTGTCCGTTATTATGATAAAGCCAAGAAGATGGAAGGCGTAACGGGCCAGAACATGCTGAAATTGTTGGAATGCCGTTTGGATAACTTAGTATACCGTATCGGTTTTGCTAACTCTATCCGCCAGGCACGCCAGATGGTCAACCACGGCCACATTTTGGTCAATGGCAAACGCTGCGATATTCCGTCGGCACACGTAAAAGTTGGTACGGTTATCACATTGAAAGAAGATTCCCGTTCGAACGAAATGTACAAGAAATCCTTCCAGGAATTAAAAGCATTCGACGTTCCCTACGTTGAAAAGAATTTCGATGGCTTCGAAGGCACCCTTACCCGTATGCCTGAACGCGACGAAATCCCTGTAGAAATCAACGAAACACTGATCGTCGAATTGTACTCCAAATAAGAATTATTTGAGTATGATAAAAAAAGCGTTGTCTTTCAAAGACAGCGCTTTTTTGATGTGCAAAATAAGAATTCGGTTTGAAGTCAGTCGGCCTGTTCTAATAGAGCAAGGCCTTTGTCGGCAGCGTAGTAGGTGCCGGATTGTTTTCCCGCGGTGAGGTATCCCGCGTCGACCAGGTCTTTAACGAGAGCCAAATCCGGTTTTTCCGGGGCCGCCATTTCTTCCGGCGTACCTTCTTCGCGTTCGACGGCGGCGATGTAGGCAGCTTTTCGATCGTCATCGGTCGGTTCTTTTTCGACGTAGGTCAGAGACGGCAGGTAGAGAGGATAGTCTTTCTTGGCCTCCAGGAAGAATTTCCCAATTCCGATGGCCTTGCTGAGAAGATTGCCTTCCTCGGTCTTGATGTCCATTTCATCGCAGATGTTTTCGATCTTATTGGAAGAGAAGTGGTAGTATTTTTTGGCGGCTTCCATCGTGTCAGCATAGCGGAAGGACGGGGCCTTGATGCCGTAAATGTGAAGGGCATGGGTCAGGCAGCCCAGGACGAAGGGGGCGTTGTGGGCGATGAGGGTCTTGCCTTCGATGAGTTTTTCAAGACCGGCCTGCCAGTATTCGCCGAATTCATCGGCTTTAGACAAGTCTTCCCAGCGATGTCGGCCTCCCGTAGCGGACAAGTTGTTTTCAGGCGGGCGGATGTAGAAGTACCGCGTGTCTTTTATCTCGCCCTTATCAAATTCGGCCAGAGCCAGGAGACAGATGGAGTAAGGCTGCTCATTGGCAAGCTCGATGGCGATACTCGTAAAGTGCTGGGGGAAGCGGCGGAGTTTTCCCTTTTCGACAAGGGGATACTTGTAGTAGCCTTTTTCCGGTTTGATGTCGTATTGGTGGAGATTGTCGACTTTTACGTGGACCTTGGTCACCAGGTCTTTTTCATACTTTGCCTTGCGCCGCTTTTTTCTAAGGGCCGACGTCAGGGAGTAGAGAACGGCGCCGATGAAGATGATGGTAGCGACGGTGGTTACGATGTGGATGATGGAATCCATAACTATCAATCCTTTTCAGTGTATTATTCTTGGAAAAAATTCATGTTGTAGCAGGCTCGGAAGGCACGATTGGCTGCATTGCCGTTGGCCGAGAGGCGGTCTGTCGTCTTGACTTCCGGGTTAGCCAGGGCCAGGGTAGACAGGATGTTACCGGCAGGGTCGTAGCCGACGTCGCCTAAGGTCTGCGTTTTTACCGATTGGGATTTAAAATTGTAGAAAAAATTGTTATCATATCCTTGTAAGGTATTGTTGGCATAATCGTAGGTCACGACCGTCGCCCGGATGATGTAGTACGGCGGATCGTAGCGAACGGACTGGATCGTATTCATGTCGATGTACGATTCCGTCGTATCGTCGTGGCCGACTTGGACGAAGCGGGGATTGTTGTCGAGAAAATTATTGGCCGATGCGAAAAGGGTCAACAAAAAGAAGAAGGAGACGGCAAGACTGGCCGTTTTTTTGAACATAAGGCATACTTCCTTTCTGGCCTTTTTAGAAAGGCCGTATTAGCTATAAATATATTATATAGGAATTGACAGACAATACAAGAATATATATTGTAGAAGTAGGAGTTTAGACAGATCAGGTCGAATACTATAAGTATAGAGGTGATAATAGTGGATGTGATATACATTGGACTGCCCTTTGTCTTTTGGCAGGAAGATGAATCGAAACACGGGCTGGATATTCACGTGACCGAAGGGTTCCAAAAAATAGGGTTTCACGTCTATCCGCTCAACGCCGGCGACAATGCGGAAGAGATTTGTGCGGCTTACAACCTGCATACGTCTTTTGTCGAAGAAGAAGCCGATATTGCGCCGACGGAAGAATTTATTTCGGAACACGTCTTATGGGAAGATTTCCCCTTGCTGTATATTTCGGAAGCGGCGGCGACGTCAGAAGATGAATATACACAGTTCGTCTTCCATACGGCGGAACTGGCTCGGGACAACGGACTCATCGTGGCGGCAGAAGTTGCCGAATGCGACGAGGATGAAGACGATCCCTATCCTTGGCGGTCTATGGCGACCGTCCTTTGGGCTCACGGGGATATCTTGCCGACGGGCAGCCCGAAGTGTGCCGTCCGACTGGCAATCGGAACGGGAATTACCGTGTCCGACGGCAACGAAGAGCGGCACTATGACAAGCAAGTTGTCAGCGAAATGTTTATTCCTTATTTTCTCCAGGGACTCTTAGAAGGACAAGACCCCTTTTCCATCGCAGCATCGTACGAGTCCTGAGTTAGGAGGGTTTTACTTTGAATCACAAAAAAACAGAAGAACACCCGTTGCGGGCAGCCATTCTTACCATCAGCAACAGCCGTACCTTTTCCGACGATACGAACGGATTGCTCATTCAATCGCTGTTGGCACAGCACGGCCACCAAGTCGTCGACTATCAGATCGTGAAGGACGACCGGGCCGAAATTGAACGCCATCTCCATGAATGGGTATGCAGTGTCGACCTGGTCATTACCAGCGGCGGTACGGGGATTGCCAAACGGGACGTGACCGTTGAGACCGTGGAAGCCCTCTTCGATAAAACGATTCCGGCCTTTGGCGAAATGATGACTTACTTTGCCTATCGGCGAGTCTGCGGCGTTCAGGCTATGGCCTATCGGGCGACGGCCGGCATCATCCACCAGTGCCAGGTCTACTGCCTGCCGGCCCTTCCCAGCCTGATTAAAATCGGCATGGAAAAAATCGTCCTGCCCGAAGTGTTCCATCTGTATTCGGAAATTAAGAAGTGATGGAGAATTCAAAGATCGTATTGGTAACGGGCGGGGCCCGAAGCGGCAAGAGTGACTTTGCAGAGCGCTATGCCGCGGTCCTGCCCGGCCGTCATGCCTATGTGGCGACGGCTTTCGTTTCTGATGATGAAATGGCCCGGCGCATCGCCCTTCACAAGGCGCGCCGGCCGGCATCGTGGGCGACTTGGGAAGTTCCCAACAACTTACCCGGTGTCCTCGACGACCTTTGTAAGAGCGCCGAGGTCGTCCTCGTCGACTGCTTGACCATTTATTTTTCGAATTATCTGTGGGACCATGACGGAGAGAGTGACGATGTTCTCCTGGATGGGGCTCTGACGGAGCTTAGGACCATCTTGAAGGCCTTTCGAAAGGCCGGCGTGACGGCTGTTTTGGTTACCAATGAACTGGGAAGCGGCATCGTGCCTATGGAGCATGTCAGCCGCCTCTATCGGGATCTCATCGGCCGCATCAATCAGGAAGCGGCCCGCGAGGCCGATGAAGTCTATGTGTCGGTCTGCGGCATTACGACGGAATGGAAGCATCGGGCCGTGATCCTGCCGGAGGTGAACCCATGAAAGCCTTTCTCATTGCCCTGCAATTTTTATCGCGGATCCACCTGGCGTCGCAGGATGTTTGGACGGACGAAGACTTCGGTCGTTCAGTGATGTTCTTTCCTCTCGTAGGCCTTATCATCGGCCTTTTATTGGCCGTCTTGTACGGCGCTTTGCCGTTTATTTTGGATCCTTTTGGCCGCGCCGTCTTGGTCGTGGCCTTTTGGTTCTACCTGACCGGCGGTCTCCATGCCGATGGCTATATGGATACGGCTGACGGTCTTTTTTCCGGCCGCAGCCGGGAACGGATGCTGGACATCATGAAGGACAGCCGCGTCGGTTCCGGCGGCGTCATGGCCTTCGTCTTCTTGGTTCTTTTGAAGGTTTCTTTTTTGAGTCAGCTCGAACCGAAAGCCGCCGTCTTCAGCCTCGTGGCCATTCCGGCAGCAGCTCGGTTCGGGACGCTGATCAGTATTTTCCAGTTTCCCTATGCCCGTCAAGAGGGACTGGGAAAGGCCTTTGTTACCTACGGGCCGCCCCATACGACGGTAAAGGCCTTGGTGCTGGCTCTCTTGCCCGTATTCCTTTGCGGGCCTTTTTATTTGGCCCTCTTAGGGGCGGCCATGATCTTGTCCCTATGGGCGAACCACGGCATCAGCCGAAAACTCGGCGGCGTCACAGGCGATACGTACGGCGCCGTCATCGAAGGCAGTGAAATGGTTTTGCTCCTTCTCGTCGTTATCGGTAGCAAGGCCGTTCATTTCCTGTTATAATATCTATGTCTCTCGCTTGGGACGGCGCTTATTTTCCGGTGTCCGTCCTTTTTGCAAGGATGGGACGACACGAAGCTTTTTAGATGAATTTTCGATAATGGAGGATATTCATGATTACATTATATTTAGCGCGTCACGGTGAAACGGACGGAAATGTACAGCAGTGGTACCAAGGTTCTACCGATGTACCCATCAATGCCCACGGGCTGGAACAGGCCAAACACCTCGGTGAATTTTTCAGCCATACCCACCTCGATGCTGTATACAGCAGTACCCTCCAGCGGGCTATGGCCACGGCGGAATGCGTAGCGGCGCCGCACGGCTTGTCGGTCATCCCAGATGAATCGTTGAAGGAAGCCGATTTTGGCGAATGGGAAGGCCATACGTATGAAGAGATTACGACCAAGTGGCCGGGCGAGCTGGAAGCGGTCTACGCGTCAGACGGGACCTTGCCGGCTCGGGGCGGCGAATCGTTTTGCCAGGTCCGGGACCGTATTTTGAAAGGAACCCGCGACATCCTGGCCAAGCATAAAGACGGTGACAGTGTGTTCATCGTCTCCCACGGAGCGGCCATCCGCTGCCTCCTCTTCGGCCTTTTAGGCCTCGATATGCGCCGTATCTGGTGCTTCCAACAGTTCAATACGGCCTTCAATGTCGTCGAATATTACGGCGACCGCAACGTCTTGACCCTCCTCAACAGCACCCGGCATTTAGAAGGTACAGCCGGATATCTGCCTCAGTGGGACAAGATGCCTTCTTTATAGGAGCGCCTATGGGAAAGGCGATGCGTCTCGATAAACTCCTGGGCCATACGGGCTGGGGGACGAGAAAGGAATTAAAAGACTTATGTAAGAGCGGTCAGGTCACGATAAACGGTGCCATCTGCCGCGACAGCAGTCGTAAGGTCGATCCGGAAGCGGACGTCGTCGCCGTCGGCGGAGAGATTGTATCTTATGAAGAATATATTTATCTCATGCTCTATAAGCCTTCAGGCGTCGTGTCGGCTACGGAAGACAACGTGTCGCAGACGGTCCTCGATCTCTTGCCGCGTAGGTATCAGGGTAGCCGCCTCTTTCCCGTCGGCCGGCTGGATAAAGATACGACGGGCCTCTTGTTTTTGACCAATGACGGAACCTGGGCCCACGGCATTACGTCGCCGAAGAAACATCAGCCCAAACGCTATGAAGCCGTCGTCGAAGGCGATATTCCCTCTGATATAGGGGAACGCTTCGCTTCTGGCATCGTCCTTTCTGACGGTCTCGAATGCCTGCCGGCAACTGCGGAAAAGACGGGGGAACACACCATTGCCGTCATCGTTGAAGAGGGGAAATTCCACCAGGTAAAGCGCATGTGTGCTGCCGTCGGACTTACGGTGATGGCACTCCATCGCCAATCTATCGGTCCGGTCTTTCTCGACGAAGGGCTGCGCCCCGGTGAGTTTCGTCCGCTCACGGATGACGAACGAGACAGCTTATCGTGATAATGGAGAATATATCCTTTTGATTTTTTTCCTTTTCAGGCAAGATAAAATATGGTATTATAAAATATGATTGAATTAATATAAGGTGATAGTATGATAGAACAACGAATTGCCGATTTGCGTGCCTTCCTCGAAGCACATGATGCCGATGGCGCCATTATCGTTCAGCCCGAAAACCTGCGTTACTTCAGCGGTTTTACCGGCGGCGAAGGGGCCTTGGTCGTCGGCCTTGATAAGGCCGTACTGTGGACCGATTCCCGGTATACGGAACAGGCCGCACAGCAGTCGGGCTCGTGGTATGACATCGAAAATCATCAAGGGGCCTTGGCCCGCTCCATACGCCAATCCCTGACGGAGATGGAAATCGGTGTTGCGGCCTACGAAGAAAATTTTCTGACCCATTATTTATATGAAGCCATTGCCGACGGGGCTTTCTGCGGTTTCCTGCCCTGCGATCTGACCCATCTTCGGGCCGTCAAAGAATCGTACGAACTGGAAGCGACGCGCAAAGCAAGTCACATCGCCGACAAGGCCTTTTCGGACCTCCTGCCTTACATCAAGCCGGGCGTTACGGAAAAGGAAATGGCGGCTCGCCTTGAAAGCAATATGCTGCTTCTCGGGTCTGAAGAAAAATCTTTTACGACAATCGTCGCCTCGGGCAAGCGCTCGGCCATGCCTCACGGTACAGCCAGCTCCAAGGTCATTGAAAAGGGCGATTTCGTTACCTTTGATTTCGGTGCCGTTTGGGATGGGTATCATTCCGATATTACCCGTACCGTCGTTGTCGGCAAGGCGACAGAGGCCCAAAAGGATTTCTACAATCTCATCTTAGAAGGGCAGCAGATGGGCGTATCGCTGGTAAGAGCGGGGAGTTCCTGCCGAGCCATTGACTATGCCGTTCGCAATTATTTTGCCCGCTATCACGTCAGTCAATATTTTACGCATTCCCTAGGACATGGGACGGGGCTTGAAATCCATGAACAGCCGGTGCTGTCACCCCGCTCGACCGGTGTCTTACAAGAGAATATGATAGTCACGGTCGAACCGGGACTGTACATAGAAGGCAAGTTTGGCGTCCGCATTGAGGATTCCGTTGCCGTAACAGCCGACGGCTGTGAAATTTTAACCAAAACACCCAAAGAATTGATGGAGCTGTTATAGGAGGAGTTTAGACATGATTACAAGTAATGATTTCAGACCAGGCGTAACGATTGAAATCGACGGCCAGGTTTGGCAGGTTGTTGAATTTCAGCATGTAAAACCGGGCAAGGGCGCTGCCTTCGTACGCGCTAAGATTAAAAACCTCGAAACCGGTGCTGTTGTTGAACGTACCTGGAATGCCGGCGAAAAGGTTCAGGACGGCCACGTCGACCGCCGCCAGATGCAGTACCTTTATGAAAATGAAGGCATGTACTGTTTCATGGATAATGAAACGTATGAACAGATTGAATTGAACAAAGACGCCTTGGGTGATGCAGCTAACTTCCTCAAAGAAGAAATGAATGTATCGGTCATGATGTTCAAAGGCAAGGTCATCGGCATCGATCTGCCGGCTTCCGTTGAACTCAAAGTCATCGAAACCGACCCCGGCGTCCGTGGTGATACAGCTACCGGCGGCAGCAAACCGGCCACGCTTGAAACGGGTTATGTCGTCAAAGTACCGCTCTTTATCAATGAAGGCGAAGTTCTCCAAATCGATACGAGAACCGGCCAGTATATCGGCAGAGCTTAAGGTTAACGGATTACCGTGTTAGCCGCTAGCATAGGGTATTCAAGGGGCTTCGCGCGTGCGACAGCCCCTTTTTTTGGATGAAAGAGGTGATGTCCATGGAAACGACAGAAGTCAATGAATGGGGGAGTATTCACATTTCCCAACAAGTCATTGCCGCCATTGCTTCGCTGACGGCGGCCAAGGTTCCGTCAGTCGCTGCGTTGGGAACGAATATTGCCGATGCGGCGGCTGAAAAACTGGGCCGGACACGGCCTAATCACGGTGTCGATGTCTCCATTGACGGACAGGTGATTGAGTTGACCGTCCGGCTGCTCATCCGCTATGGCTGCCGCATCCCTGACGTCGCCTTGGAAGTCCAAAAGACGGTCAAAGACGCTGTTGAAAAGGCGACGGCCTGCCCCATTGCGGCCGTTCACATCATCGTCCAGCAAGTGGTTTTCGAGGAGGCTGGTCAAGATGGATGACAATCAGGACTTTGCTTATGCCGTCAGTGATAAGGCCCTGCGCAACATTGCCGAAACGGCGGCCAAAGACGTGGATGGCGTTACGGCCGTGACCCGCTGTAGTGTTTCCGTAAAAGACGGCAGTGTCGCCCTTCGCTTGGGCATCCGCGCTGTCTATGGTGTTAACCTGCATGAGTTGGCCCTCGCCATCCAAAAGTGTACCGCCAGGGCTGTGCAGGATATGGCCGACCCGAAGGGTCTTGATATTTCTGTTACTATAGAAGATTTGGTACTGCCGCCGGCAGATTAGTTACCAACAGGAGGTTTTTTGTGAGCAGACATAAAGCGCGCCAAGAGGCGCTCGAACTCTTATATTCCCGTGAATTTCACGAAGAAAACGACATTCAGTACCACGAACATGAAATCATGGAAAGCGATTTCATCACGACGGATATGCTGACTGAAGACGGTCCGGAACTGAGCGAATCGGAACGGCATACGTACAGCAAGTACCTCGTCGAAACGACGACGGCTCATCGCGCTGAATTGGACGACATCATCCGTCCCTTCGTCAAAGGCTGGGAAATTGAACGGATGAACCGCATCGACCGCAATATTTTGCGCTTGGCTCTGTGCGAACTGGTCTACCCGAAAGAAACGTTGGCCCCGTCCATTGTACTCAATGAAGCCATTATCCTGGCCAAGGAATTCAGCGGCGATAAGTCGGCGAAATTCGTCAACGGCATCCTCGGCGCTTACGTAAGGTCGAAAGACTGATGGATACCTATCTCGGTATCGATACCAGCTGCTATACGACGTCCCTGTGCCTGGTCGATGAAACCTATGGCGTCGCTGCTGATGAACGAATCATCCTGACTGTTCCCAAAGGCGGTCGCGGCCTGTCCCAGTCGAACATGGTCTATCAGCATACGCGCAACCTGCCGGTTCTCTTTGAACGGGCGGCAGCAGTACTGAAGACGCGCCGGATTCGGGCTATTGCCGTGACCGACCAGCCACGGCGCCGGGACGACTCTTATATGCCGGCTTTTTTGGCAGGCCTCGGGTATGCCCGGGCTCTCTCGGCCGTCTTACAGGTACCCTTATACCGCTTGAGCCATCAGGAAAATCATTTGCTGGCTGTTCTTCGCAGTTTGGGGAAAATCGAAAAAGAGCCTTTTTACGGTATCCATCTCTCCGGCGGTACGACGGAGCTCGTCCGGGCCGTTGCCGACGATAAAGGCCTTGACATCACCCGCATCAGCGGTACGAGCGACATCAGCGCCGGCCAGTTCATCGACCGCATGGGCGTCGCCATGAACCTGCCATTTCCGGCCGGGGTCCACGTCGATAAGATGGCACAGTCGTTTTCGGGAACCCTCAAAGGAGCCTCGGTCTTTTTTAAAGACGGTGAAGTCAGTTTTTCCGGTCCCGAATCACAGGGCCAGCGCCTTTTAAAGGACGGGGACGCCGATATACCTCGGCTCTGCCGCTGGACGCTGGCGACGGTTTGGCGGGGCCTTCATCGCCTCCTCGATTACGCCGTCTCTGACGGCATGACTCACCTCGTCGCGGCCGGCGGCGTCATGTCTAATTCTTATTTGCGCCAAGAACTTCAGGTATACTGCCAAGAAAAGCACATCCGACTCGACCTTGCCGAGGACGGCTTCAGTGCCGACAATGCTTCGGGAGCTGCTTTTTGGGCGGCCCTACAGGAAGGGAAAAAATGATGAAATACGCATCGGTTACGGACGTCGTCCGCCGCATTAAAGAGGATATACAGAAGGATTACCGACTGCAGAGCATTGCCATGGAAGGCAACGTCATCGGTCTGAAGCAGGCATCTAACGGCCATTATTATATGAATATCCGCGATGAAGCCTGTTCTCTACGAGCTATCGTCTTTCGCAGTCGGGTTACGGCTGCCGTAAAGGCCCTGCGCGAAGGGGATCACGTTGTCGTCATCGGCGCCGTCAACGTCTATGAAAAAGGCGGCGCCCTGTCCTTTATCATTGAACAGCTCTTTTCCCAGGGGACGGGATCCCTCCAGGCCCAGTACGAACAGATTAAGAAAGACCTGGAAGCCAAGGGCTATTTCGACAGTTCCCATAAAAAAGAACTGCCTCGCTTTCCCTGGCGCGTCGGTGTTCTGACTTCAGCGACCGGTGCCGTCCTGCACGACATCCGCCGCATTGCCGGAGAACGGAATCCCTATGCCGATATCGTCCTCCGGCCCATCCCCGTCCAGGGCGAAGGCGTCGATAAGACCATCGCCGCTGCCATCGATGAGATGGGCAAGCGAAAAGACTTGGACATTCTCATCGTCGGCCGCGGCGGCGGATCGATGGAAGACCTGTGGTGCTTCAACAGTCCGGCTGTCGTAAAGGCCATCTATGGGGCTAAGGTCCCGGTCATTACGGCCATCGGTCATGAAACAGATACGACCTTGGCCGACTATGCCGCCGACGTACGGGCGGCGACACCGACCCATGCGGCAGAACTGGCCTTTTTCGATTTTGAGGAAGCCCAGCTCGACTTAGCCGCCTTGGCGGAACGGGCCTATGACATCATCGTGCGGCGTATCGACAGTGAAAAGCGCCGCGTCGACACCGCTGCCGGCCGACTTAACCTGCCGCATTATGAACGCTTTTTGGAAATGAAAAAGGCTCAATTGGCCTTGCTCATGGAAGGTGCCGGCCATCAGTGGCAGCGGCAGCTCGAACAAGGACAGAGTAGACTTCTGGCCTTAAAAGGCCGCCTGGACGGCCTGAATCCGGAAAACCTCGTGCGCCGCGGCTACGGCCAGCTCGTACAGGACGGAAAAATCATTACCGCCATCGACAGCGTAGCCGCCGACAAACCCCTTGAAATACAGCTCGTCGACGGTACGATTGTGACAGACGTGAAAGAGGTGAAGCGATATGGCAAGAACGACGGATAAACTGAAAAATTTTGAAAGCAATTACGAGAAACTGGAACAGCTCGTCCGCGACCTCGAAGCGCCGGATTTGACGCTGAAACAGTCCCTCGATTTATATGAAAAGGCCGTTAAATTGTCCAAGGACTGCGAAGATGCCTTGGACTATGCCCGCCAGAAAGCAGCGGCCATGGTCGATAAAGGTGACGAAACGGCTGATGTGGCAGAAGGAGTGCTGGACTTATGATGTTTAAAGACTATTTGAACGATAAAAAGAATCATATCGAAACAGTCCTTAAACAGCTTCTTCAGACGAAGCAGCCCCAGTTTGGGACCTTGTATGAATCGATGAATTACAGCCTCATGGCCGGCGGCAAACGGATCCGCCCGGTTCTCATGCTGGCCACCATCGAAGCCCTGGGATACGACGCGGAACCCTATACGGAAATGGCCTGCGCCCTGGAATGTATCCATACCTATTCTTTGATTCACGACGATTTGCCCTGCATGGATAACGATGATCTGCGCCGGGGCAAACCGACGAATCACGTTATGTACGGACCGGGCATTGCCACTCTCGCCGGTGACGGCCTCTTGACCTTTGCCTTTGAACTCCTGGCTCGTCAGAAGGACATAGATCCGGATAAGCTGAACCGCTGTATTGCCGTAATTGCCGAGGCAGCCGGTCCTTCCGGCATGGTCGGCGGTCAGGCCTTTGACCTGGCGTCGGACGGCAAGATGGAAATCGGTCGGGCAGGGATGGAACTCCTCCATCGTTCTAAGACGGGAGTCATCTTCAAAGCAGCCATCGATATGGCTGCCATCGTTTCTGAGGCCGAACCGGCCGTCCGAAAGGCCCTCGATGAATACGCGACCTATATGGGACTGACCTTCCAGATTACCGATGATATCCTCGATGTCGTCGGCGACGAAGCCCTTTTGGGAAAACCCGTCGGCAGCGACCTTAAAAACGACAAGGCGACGTATGTCACCATCTTTTCCCTTGAAGAAGCGCGGCAAATGGCGCGCGATGCGGCTGATAAAGCCGTTATGGCCCTTGAACCCTTAGGGGACAAGGCCTGGTTCCTGAAGGAACTCGTCGAACACCTGCTGACCCGGGTCCATTAATGATAGGAGAGGTAAGATCGTATGCAGCATAAAGAAAGACTGGACGTACTCCTCGTCAACCGCGGCTTGTCTGAAAGTCGGGAAAAAGCCAAGGCTACCATCATGGCCGGCTTGGTTTTCGTTGACAATCAGCGCGTCGATAAGGCCGGTACCAAACTGGCCGACGACGTAGAAATCACCGTCAAAGGCAATCCCATTCCCTACGTCGGCCGCGGCGGCCTGAAATTAGAAAAAGCGATGGAAATATTTCCCATCGACCTTACGGGAAAGACGATGATGGATATCGGCGCCTCGACAGGCGGCTTTACAGACTGTGCCCTTCAGCGCGGCGCCGTGAAAGTCTTTGCCGTCGACGTCGGCTACGGTCAGTTGGCTTGGAAACTCAGGACTGATGAGCGCGTTGTCAATATGGAACGGACCAATATCCGCAACGTCACCGTCTCCGATATCGGCGAGCCCGTGGACTTCATTTCCATCGACGTCTCCTTTATTTCCCTCCTCAAAATCATGCCGGCCGTCGTGCCCCTTCTGGCACCGGGCGGCGTCATGGTATCCCTTATAAAACCTCAGTTTGAAGCCGGGCGGGAACACGTCGGCAAGGGCGGTATCGTCCGCGATATCACCGTCCATCGTGACGTCATCCGCCGCGTCGTCGACGGCATTGCCGAAAACGGGCTGTCGCCGCTGGGGCTCACGTTTTCCCCGATAAAGGGGGCCGACGGCAATATCGAATATCTGTTGTACAGCCGTAAAGATGAACCTTGTCACAACGATATCACCGATGACGTTGTCGAAGATATTGTCGGTAAATCTCATGAAATGTAGGTGATTTCTCATGCGTATCGGTATTTTTCCGAACCTTGTTAAACGCGAAAGCGCAGCGATCGTCAAAGAACTCATCCGGATTTGTGAAGCCCGGGGTCTTGAATACTACTTGCCGGCTTACGTCAGTGAGAGCTGTCAGCCGGCCTATCAGGAAATTGAAGCCGACCATTTCCGGCCGCGAATGACGATTTACGACACCATCGATATCGCCATGGTTCTCGGCGGCGACGGGACGATCCTCAAGATGGCCAATAAATTTGCTTCGGCAGACGTTCCCATTTGCGGCATCAACCTCGGTTCCTTGGGGTTCCTCTATGAAGTCGAAACGCGGAACCTCGAACAGCGTCTGGACGATATCCTGGCCGGAAAATATTTCCTCGAAGAACGGATGATGCTCCATGCCGATCTGTGCTACGAAGACGGTATGATTCAGTCTCTTCCCGATGCCTTAAATGATATCGTCATCGGCCACGGAAATGTCGGCAAATTGATCCGCGTCGACCTCAGCATCAACGGTCATTTTATTCAGCAGTATCCCGGTGACGGCCTCATTGTATCGACGGCGACGGGCAGCACGGGTTATACGTTTTCGAGCGGCGGCCCCATTGCAGCGCCGAGCGTGCCCTGCATCATGGTAACGCCAATCTGTCCGCATCTGCTCCTGAAAGTACCCCTGGTCCTGCGCGACGACGATCAGATTTCAGTTACGTCGGCCCACAGCCGCAACAGCGTCCGCGTCTCCGTTGACGGCGTGATGGATCAGGAATTGATGGGCAATATGACCCTTGAAATCCGAAAAGCCGATCACGTACTGAAACTGATTCGCTTTAACCAAAATTATTTTTATAGTAATTTATTTACTAAGATGATGGGAAATGATTGATATGTATCCATTCCGCAATGCCGTTACGGTATCGCACATGCTCCTCGATCCCTATGTCCGCCGGGCCGGAGTGATTGTCGATATGACCTGTGGGAACGGATATGATACGGCTTTTTTGGCAAAACTCATGCCGGCCGATGCCGTCCTCTATGCCTTTGATATACAGCCCTGTGCCATTGAACGGACGAAACAGCGGCTCTTGGAAGAAAAGCTGACCGACCGCGATGTCCGCTGCCAGTGTGGCTCTCATGACGAACTCTTGGAAACGGTCCCTGACGGCATCGATGTCATGGTATTCAATTTGGGCTATTTGCCGTCCGGAGACCATCGTATCCATACGGATTATGAAATAACACTAAGGGCTCTAAAAATAGGCTTGAATAAAATTGCGATAAATGGGATAATTATAATAGCAGCTTATCCCGGTACTGAGGCCGGCGCTCAGGAAGAAAGAGCGCTGCAGTCATTTTTGAAGGACGTACCCCAAGGGGCCTTTCACGTCTCGTCGTGGAAACCCGTCAATGAGGTCCACTGTCCGCCCTTATTATATGTCGTACAGAAGAGAGGGAAAGGTCATTATGAAAAGATTTCGCTACACAAAGATTAAAGAGATTGTCCAGTCCAGACCGATTGAAACACAGGAGGAATTAGCCAAGGCACTGCAGGAAGAAGGCATTGAAGTCACCCAGGCGACGGTGTCCCGTGATATCAAAGAACTGATGTTGATCAAGGTTCCGACCAGTGACGGCCATTATCGCTATGCGTTGTCGCCGGAACAGAACATGCTCATGTCCAAGAACCGCATGGCCCGTCTCTTTCAGGACTCCATCGTCCGCGTCGATTCGGCCTACAATCAGATCATCGTCCACACCCTGCCGGGGTCGGCCAACCACATTGCCGCTGCTATGGACCATGCCCGCTGGGAAAACGTCATCGGTACCTTAGCCGGCGACGATACGGTCCTGCTCATTGTGAAAGATACGGAAACAGTTCCTAAATTGATTAAATTGATCGTATCGTTGATGAAGGAATGAGGTTCTTATGCTGCAGTCCCTGCACATTCATAACTTTGCGCTGATTGAAGACCTGCATTTGGACTTAGAGGACGGAGTGACGATTTTTACCGGCGAAACAGGGGCCGGCAAATCGATTCTCCTTGACGCCATCGGTATGTTGGCCGGAAAACGGGCGTCGGCATCCTTCGTTCGCCACGGCACCGAGGGCTTTCTCGTCGAAGGCTCGTTCTTTTTTGCCGATATGCCTGCCGAATTGGCAGCCCTTTTGGCAGATAATCACATCGAAGTTGACGAGGGACAGCTCATCATCTCCCGGCAGTTCCAGCGCAGCGGAAGAGGGACCATTCTTGTTAACGGCACCTTGGTGCCGACGGCGGTCCTGCGCCGCGTAGGCGATTATCTTCTCGATATTCACGGCCAGTTCGACAACAGCCTCATCTTTAACACTGCTTATCACGTCGCCATTTTAGACGGTCTCAATGACGACGTCCGTAAGGCCAGAGAAACGTATGACGAGCTCTATGGCACGTGGCATAAAACGGAAGGGGCCATCAAGGCCCTGCGCCGCGATGAAGGTGAAAAGGCTCGGATGCTCAGTATCCTGGCCTTTCAAATCAAAGAAATCGAAGGGGCGGAGTTAAAGGAAGGCGAAGACGACGAGCTCGAAGGGAAGATCAATAAGGCGTCCCATGCGGAACACCTGAAGGATAATCTGCGGGATGCCATCTTTGCGTTAGAAGGCGGCGAGCGTCAGACCGGGGCTATCGAACAGTTTGAGACGATTCACCGCAGCCTCGAGAAGGCCTCGACCTACGACGATACCTTCAGTGCCTTGTCAGGAAAGGTAGAAACCTTGTCCTATGAGATCGAAGATATCCACGATGCTCTTCTTCGCTATGCCGATTCCTTCGACTTCGACGAGCACGCTTTGGACGCCATGCAGTCCCGCATGTCAGCTATTGAAAAATTAAAGCGCAAATACGGCGTCACCGTAGCTGACATTTTGCAGTTTTTGGCCAAAGCCAAGGAAGACTATGAACGCCTGGACCAGTCGGAAAGCCACTTAGCAAAACTCGAAGCGCAGCTGGCGAAAGAAGCGGAGGCTGTACGGCATCAGGCAGGGGTTTTACTGGATTTGCGCCATAAAGCCGATGACCGGTTCAGCAAGGTCATGACTGAGACCTTAAACAAGCTCGGTATGCCCAATAGCCGCATTGCCTTCCACATAGAGCCTATGAAGGAAATTTCATCGGACGGTGCTTCCGGCATTGAACTTTATTTTTCAGCCAATACGGGGGAAGCGATGCAGCCCTTGGCAAAAATTGCCTCCGGCGGTGAAGTCTCGCGTATTGCCTTGGCCTTGAAGACGACCGGGTCCGGCCAGGATGCCGATAAGATTATGATTTTCGATGAAATCGACGTCGGCATCAGCGGTCAGACGGGCCTTCAGGTCGCTGACCATATCCGGAAACTCGCCGGCCGAGGACAGATTTTCTGTATTACCCACTTGCCGCAGACGGCGGCCATTGCCGACCACCATTTCTTCATCTATAAGAAGGAAGCCGACGGTCGGACGGTTACCCAGGTACGCAGCCTGTCTGACGGTGAACACGTCCTTGAAATCGCCCGCATGTTTGCCGGCAACGATACGACAAAAGCCAGTATTGAAGCGGCCAGACAGATCGTACAACAGGTGAAGGGATCGTAAGGCAGCCTTCGAAGTGACAGATACAGGTTGACGAATGTCCGCGATAGGTATATAGTTAAAGATAATTTTAAAATAAAAATACGCTGTCAAATCATAAAACTACAGGGGGAATCAATATGCTTCGTGTATTAGTCAATGGGGCAGACGGCCGCATGGGAAGCCAGGTCGTCAAAGCCGTTTTTGAAGATCCGGAACTGACCGTCGCCGGCGGTGTCAGTATCGACCACGTCGGGGAAGACGTCGGCGAAGTCGCAGGTGTCGGTCATTTAGGCCTTGCCATCGAAGACGATTTTGCCAAGGCCCTTGACGATATTAAGCCGGACGTCGTCGTCGATTTTACGACGCCTGCCGTCATTTTTAAAAATGCTAAAACCTGCATAGCTCACGGCATCAACATGGTCGTCGGTACGACGGGACTTACGGCCGAACAGCGCCATGAGCTCCATGCCCTGGCTTTGGAAAAGAAGACCAGTATCTTCATTGCACCGAACTTTTCCATCGGTGCCGTTTTGATGATGAAGTTGTCGACGGAAGTCGCGCCCTATCTGCCGGACGTTGAAATCATCGAACTCCACCACAACAATAAACTCGACGCTCCGTCGGGGACGGCCATCATGACGGCTGATAAAATCGATGAAGCGCGGAAAGCTGCCGGTGCTCAGCCGGCTCCGGACAAGACCCATGAAAGCCTGGACGGGGCCCGCGGTGCTTCTGTTGCCGGCATTCCCATTCACAGTGTCCGTCTGCCGGGATACGTAGCCCACCAGCAGGTCCTCTTCGGGGGATACGGCGAATTACTGACGATTCGTCACGATTCGATCGACCGTAAATCTTTCATGCCCGGCGTCATCTTAGCCGTTAAGAAAGTAAGCTCCCGTCCGGGACTCGTCTTCGGGCTGGAAAACTATTTATAAATAAGGAACCATGAGGAAAGGAAGTTTGTTATGACGAAAGAACCGGTAGTAGCGATTTTAGGTGCCACAGGTGCCGTAGGCCAAGAATTTATCCGCCTGATTGAAGAACGAAAATTCCCGTACAGCCAATTGAAGTTGTTGGCATCCCACCGTTCGGCCGGCAAGAAATTGACGGTCAATGGCAAGGAATATACCGTTGAAGAAGCCAAGCCGGAATCCTTCGATGGGGTAGATATCGGACTCTTTGCCGGCGGCTCGGTCAGTAAAGAACTGGGACCGGAAGCGGCGAAACGCGGCTGCGTCGTCATTGACAACTCCAGCACTTTCCGCATGGATCCCGACGTCCCCTTGGTCGTTCCCGAAGTCAATCCGGATGATATCGCCCTTCATAAGGGCATCATTGCCAATCCGAACTGTTCGACGATTATCATGCTCATGGCTTTGAAACCGATTCATGATCTGTCGCCCATCAAACGGATCATCGTCAGCACCTATCAGGCTGTGTCCGGTGCCGGTAAAGAAGGGCTCGACGAACTGCGCGAAGAAACGGAAGCCTTCTTAGCCGGTCGGGACATGGAACCGAAAATCCTGCCCAGCAAGAGCCTGCCGAAGCACTACCCCATTGCCTTTAATCTCATTCCGCAAATCGATAAGTTTGTAGAAGACGATTATACTAAGGAAGAAATGAAGATGGTCAACGAAACGCACAAGATGCTTCATGACGACTCTATTGCCATTACGGCGACGACGGTCCGCGTGCCGGTCTTCCGCAGCCATGCCGAATCGATTTATGTAGAAACGGCTGATGAATTGACCGTCGATGCCATTCGCAAAGCCATCGATGCCTTCCCGGGTGCTCAGGTTCAGGACGATCCGGCAGCGATGGAATATCCTATGCCTTTATTTACGTCGGAAAAATACGACTGCTACGTCGGCCGTATCCGCAAAGATTTATACAATCCGAAGGCGGTCAACCTCTGGGTTTCCGGCGACCAGATCCGCAAGGGTGCAGCCCTCAATGCCCTGCAGATTGCCGAATATATGCTGGATCACGATATGATTCACTGAGATCACGATGGGAGATGAATCTTTATGTTAACCTTTCCGAATATCATCATTGCTATGATAACGCCTTTCAATCAGGACGGTTCCGTCAATTATGAAGCCGCTGTCGAACTGGCTAAGAAGTATGCCGACGAAGGTTCGGGCATCCTTCTTGGTGCTACGACCGGTGAAGGAGCCGTCATGACCGAAGAAGAAAAGCTCAAGCTTTTTAAAGTCGTTGCCGACGAATTAAAAGGCAAGACCCTTATCATGGGCAATGTCGGTACCAATAATACGGCTGAGTCCATTGCCATCGCTAAAAAGGCCGAAGCCACCGGTGTCGATCTCTTGCTGTGCATCGTACCGTATTACAATAAACCGAACCAGGACGGCTGTTACGCCCACTTTGCGGCCATCGCCAAGGCGACGTCCCTGCCGTTTTTCATCTACAACGTACCGGGCCGTACCGGCGGCAGTATCGAACCGGAAACGGTCTGCCGACTGGCTCGTGACTATGACAACATCATCGGCCTCAAAGACGCCAGCGCCAGCCTCGACTTCGCCGGTTACGTCGCTGCCAATGCTCCGGAAGGCTTCCACCTTTACAGCGGCGAAGACAATTTGACCCTGCCTATCGTTGCTGTCGGCGGCGAAGGTGTCATCACCGTTGCCGGCCACGTCATCGGTAAGGAAATGGACGCCATGATTCAGGCCTATAAAGACGGCGACGTCAAAAAGGCCGCTGCCCTTCATCAGAAATACCTGCCCTTCATGAAAGGCGTCTTCTGCACGGTCAGCCCGGTTCCCATTAAGACCATGGTCAATATGCTCGGTTTTCCCGCCGGCCCCCTTCGCCTGCCTTTAGTCGAAGCCAATCCGGAAATCCGCGAAAAATGCCAGCAGTACTTGAAAGATATCGGAAAATTATAAGGCTCTTTGTCAAATGTTG
>NZ_LUGJ01000053.1:0-5613 GCF_001682955.1 Megasphaera sp. DISK 18 | reverse complement strand
CAACATTTGACAAAGAGCCCTAAAAAAGCACAAAAAGGCAGCCTCCCGCCAACCGTTATGCCACCGAAAGGGGCATGACAGCTGAAGGTAAACTGCCTTTCCATATACATTTTTCAAGCAGACCACGGATGACTGCTTAATCTTCCCCGATGATACGGACTTCTGTTTCCAAATGGACGCCATGGGCCTGTTCGACCCGAGCCTGCACTTCATGGATGACGTTGAGGACGTCCTTGGCTGAGGCATGGCCCGTATTGACGACAAAGCCGGCATGTTTCGTCGATACCTGGGCATCGCCGCAGGACAGGCCTTTTAAGCCGGTCTGATCGATGAGGGTCCCGGCAAAATATCCCGGCGGCCGCTTAAAGGTACTGCCGGCACTGTGCATCTCGAGGGGCTGCTTGCTGCGGCGGCGATGCATGAGATCGTCCATCTTGGCCTGGATTTCGTCGCCCTTGCCGCTGCGCAGGGTCAATTCGACTTCGACGACGAATTCCTGAGACTTCTGGAATCGGCTTTGGCGATAAGAAAAGCCGAAGTCCGGTGCTTCATAGGTACGGACGCTGCCCTTGCGGTCTACGACGCGTACCCGCGACACAACATGGCTCATTTCGCCGTCGTAAGCGCCGGCGTTCATGAATACGGCCCCACCGAGGGTTCCCGGAATGCCGCAGGCAAATTCCATCCCTGTCAGGCCGTTTTCCTGAGCGAACTGGCAGACGTCCTTTAACATGTATCCGGCACTGGCCAAAATTTTACGGTCATGGCAGGCCAAGGTCTTTTTCAAGGACTGCAGCTGAATGACGACGCCGCGGATGCCGCCGTCGCGGACAAGGACGTTGGACCCGCCGCCGAGAACAGTGACCACCAAATCTAATCGCCGAGCAGCCCGGATGGCCAAAGACATTTCCTTAACCGATTCGGGCAGCACTAATACATCTGCCGGACCGCCGACGGCAAAAGTCGTATGTTCGCTCATCGGTTCGTTCAGCAGAATCCGTCCTGTGGGAATGGATTTACTTAATTCTGAGACAAAAGTCGTCAGTGCATATTTATTAATCAAGGATGCTCATTCCTTCTGCCATTGCATTTTGAATAATCTGAAATACTTCACCGGCCATACCCTGCCATTTGTTGTAATGGGTCAAATATTCTACAGCCGTTTCATTTCGTTTCACCAATTCGGCTTTCTGATTCAACAGTTCGATTTTCTTGCGGATCGGTTTATCTCCCATCGACTGGGCATAGGCGAGCTGTGCCTGGAGCATCAGAAAATCACGGACCAGCTTCTTGGTCTTTTCGTCGCTGTTAAGCTTCTCACCGGCAGCGAGAAGGGCCTTATATTCTTCACAATCCTGAATGACACCGGCCAATTCATGGGCCTTATCATAAATTTCCACGTTTTACACCTCATTATTCTAAAAATAGAGGGCCTTGACTATCGAAGATTCTTAATGCCAATGCCGCTCTTGGCCAAGCCCGGGAAACCGAGCTGACGCATAGCTTCATAGGATACGATGGCGACGGTATTCGACAGGTTGAGACTCCGTGCGTCTTCTACCATGGGAACCCGGAAACAGCGTTCAGGGTTGGCCTTTAACAGGTCTTCCGGAAGGCCTTTTGTTTCCTTGCCGAATACGAGAAAGTCGTCTTCTTGGAACTGGATATCGGCGTAACACTGTTCCGATTTCGTCGTTAAATAAAAAAAGCGATGCTCCTTATATGTATCCAGGACTTCCTGAAAATTTTCATGGACCCGAACGTCGACGAGGGACCAGTAATCGAGTCCTGCCCGTTTTAAGTGCTTATCATCAATGGAAAACCCTAGAGGCTTTACCAAGTGCAGTGAAATATGATTGGCTGCACACAACCGGGCGACGTTGCCCGTATTGCCGGGAATTTCCGGCTCTACCATTACGATATGCATGTTATATCACTCTCCAATGGATATTGTACAGGATTTATACAGGAAGTACAAGAGGAACATTGCGTTTATGACTTTTTTATGGTACACTTATGAATAATAGTTATTGTTTAATAGAAATACAGTTTTTCTGTAAATTTTTTAGAAAGAGGTGTCTTTTTATGGACAATTTTGACAACATTGCTCAGTACCCTATGTATTTCGCTCCCGGCTGTAGATTGCTGCAGCTGCAGCCCCAGATGGTTTCCGAAGTCTATGACTACCTGCGTCAGCTCTTCGGCAGCAAAATGCATCTCTACACCCGCTGCTGTTTCCTCGACGACGCCAACCAGCACAACGACGAAGCCGTCTTCATCACCTTATGCGATACCTGTTTCAAAATCTATGGCGAAACCTATGCCAACCTGCATATGCGCGACTTCTGGAACGTCTATGACGAATATAAAGACGTCTATCCTCTCGGCGCCAAAGAAGACGAACTCCGCAAGACCTTGAAGAACACCTTCTGTGGCTCGCTCCCGCAGAAACACGTCAAGGATTGGCTCGAAGAATGGAAGAAATGGAGCTTGAACAGTACAGAAAAAGACTGATTCGTCTTTAGGAGCAGAGGCTATCATGAAATTTAACTATTATGGTCATTCCGCATTCACCCTTTCTGATGACGTTACGACGATTCTCTTTGATCCGTTCATTACCGATAATCCTTGGACAGACATCTGTCCCACTGATATTGCCTGTCAATACATCATCATCACCCACGGTCACGGCGACCACTACGGCGATGCTGAAGCCATTGCCAAAGCAAATGACGCAACGATTATCAGCACGGCAGAAATCGCAAACAAAGCGGCTGATGCAGGCTGTAAGGCTCATGCCATGCACGTTGGCGGCAGCGCTTCCTTCCCCTTCGGCAAGGTGCGGCTGACTCCGGCCTTTCACGGCTCGGGCATTGCAGGCGGACTGGCCTGTGGTGTCATCGTCGAATTCGGCGGCAAACGCGTTTACTTTGCCGGCGACACGGGCCTCTTCTCAGATATGAAAATTCTCGATCGCTTCGGTCAAATCGACTGCGCCGTCCTGCCCATTGGCGACAACTTCACCATGGGCATAGAGGATGCGGCCCTGGCAGCATTATGGGTGCAGCCCCATTTCGTCATCCCCATCCATTACAAGACCTGGCCGATCATCGAAGCCGACCCGCAGGAATACAAAAAACTGACGGAAACGAAGTACAACATTCCTGTCCAGGTCGTAGATCCGGGAACGACATATGAATTCTAGCTTTCAAAAAAGGAGCTGTTACGGCAGCTCCTTTTTTTGTCTCCTTGTCACCTAGAAAGGACGCCATCTTTTGATCATTCCCGATTTTTATCCCCATTTCCGCTGTAAGGCCGGCGATTGCCGCCATACCTGCTGCAAAGGCTGGGAAATAGACATCGACGACACCACCGCCGCGTACTACCAGGATCTTCAAGGTCCGTTAGGCGAGGCCATCCGACACCATATCGAAGAAGGCCCTGATGCTTGGCACTTCGTCCTGACCGAAGACGAGACCTGTCCCTTCCTTCGTCCCGACGGCCTCTGCCGACTCATCTTAGAAGGTGGCGACACCATCCTCTGCGATATCTGCCGCCTCCATCCCCGCTTCTTTGAATGGCTTACCAATGATGCCGGCCAAGAGTACCAACTCGGCGGCCTGGGCCTTGCCTGTGAAGCGGCCTGCGAACGGCTGCTAAAGGAAAAAGGCCCCCTTCATTTCATCGACACGGAAGATCCGTCGGTATCTTGGACCTTAGGCGGCCTCTTACAGGATATTGGCTGCGACCTGCAAAAAGACCTCCTGACCTATGAGCCCAACTCATCAGAAAGCGCCAGCGAACGTCTCTTAGCCATTTTTTCTGAAACAGAACCTATCGACGAGGCTTGGACAGCGGCGCTTATGGCACTAAAAACGAAGCGGCCGGAAAGAGAAACCGTACAGGCATCCATCACACGTGACAAGGTCTTATACCAGCGGATATACGATTATATCTTTTATCGTCAGCTGGAAACCTTTGTCGACTCCCCCATAGAAACCCTTGCCTGCTATGCAGCCCGCAATACGGATTTTATCGCCCTTACGGCAACCGCCTCGGGCGATCTTCTCGAAGCTCTCCGCCGCTGGTCAGAACAAATCGAATACGATACAGACAACGTAAGACACCTAAAGGATGCCGTCCTTACGGGCAGACTGTAGGCGACACAGACAAAAACCCCGGTTCCAGGATGTACCTGAAACCGGGGTTTCATTGTCAAAGAAGGTTCCCTACTATGGTTCGGGAATGTGCTGGGCCAAATCTTTGGTGATTTCGATATGGCTGAAATATTGGTGGCTATTCCACAAAAGAGCACTAAAGGCACTGAAGGTCAGGCGGAACCGGAAATGGTTGAAACTGATAGGTCCTTCAAACAGCGGGACGCGGTCGAGGTCATAAGGATCGTCCCAGGGAAAATCGCGACCCGTATTGACCGTAAAGGCATAACGATATCCCGCTTCCTTTGTTTCTTCCATGACCATATCATTATACTTCCCTTCCGGGAAGGCGATGAACTCACAAGGCTTGCCCGTCGCCTTTTCGATGGCGGCTTTAGAGGCCTGCAGCTCATACCGTGCGCCTTGGCGGTCAAAGCTGGTCAAGGGCTTATGACTCATCGTATGGGATCCGAATTCCATGCCGTCAGCCGCCATTTCATGAACCTGGTCCCAAGTCAGATAGCCCGGCGTTCCCACGAGGTTGATAATGAGGAAGATCGTCCCCCTCATGTGATACTTCTTCAAGATGGGATAGGCGTCTTCATAATTGTCGACATAACCGTCATCAAAGGTAATGAGGATTGGCCTGTCGGGCAAATCTCCTTCGCCCCGCATATAGGCATCGAACTGTTCCAAGGTGATAGCATGATAGTCGTTGTCATGAAGGTACTTTATCTGTTGTTCAAAATCGGCTGGCTTCATGGTCAGTACCGTATTGAACTTATTGTTGACCTGATGATAGTTCAAGACAGGCACGCCGGTCAGATGGTAGTTCGTCGAACCGAAATACCAAAAGGAAAACACGCCGATGAGTAGGACCAAGACGGTAAGGATGACGCCAATGATCCAGGAACATATTTTTTTCACCATAAGACTTCCTTTATTTTTTCATTTTTTCTGCGGTCTTGAAAAAATGGTTCTCTGTCAGCCATTCTTGATTTCCCGTTTCCAAGGCTTCTTTCAATTCCTTGACACAGATATTTTCCATCTGAATCGTCTCCATGGTCGTCGTCATGTACTTCGTTTCTTCGTACAGGTAGTTGTCCCATTCTTCTTTTACGACGGCATCTTTTAAGGCAAAGAGCAGGTCTTCCGACTCCTGCTGTATCGCCAGTAATTCAGTCCAATGGGCGTATTCTTCTTCCGTCAGGACGAACTCGCCGTACATATCCGTTTCTAATTGTTCCTGGGAACAGACGATGGGTTTGGCATAGTCTCTTCCCGTCTCGCGGTCATAGACGTGGAGCTCACGGTTTTCTCCATTGACAGTAACACGCATGGTGTACACCTCCGCTTGAGTTTAATCAAAGTAAATACAAGTTCTATTATACAGGATTTTAAGGCCGCGTCAAAGGGATTTTTGCAAACAAAAAAAGGGTTCTATAATAAATGTTGG
>NZ_LUGJ01000052.1:0-11488 GCF_001682955.1 Megasphaera sp. DISK 18 | reverse complement strand
GAAAAATATTTGACAGTACCCAAGTCTACTCACTGTCCCTACCTCCTATTATGTTATTATTATAACATTAAAAAATGCTTTAAAACATTCAAAATAGTTTCGCCTTTTAATCGAATACTATCGTACTTTCTGATTCGAATTTGTTAGAATATTATAGTATTTACCTAACGTCTAATCCATATTTTCAATTCACCTGTGCAATATAAAGTGCAGCCCCCTTAGAGTAATATGCCAAAAAAATCACTAATTTTTGAATATCATCAGCACCGAGAAGATTATATTTATTGGACAGAGCCACTTATCCCATCTCTCCCCATAAATCTTAGAAAATAATTTATCAATTAAGTTTGTAACTATATTTTTCCATAAAATTAACCCTCTAAAGTTGAATTTTTAGTCAAACTTTAGAGGGTTAATTAAAGTGCGTATACATCTTTACCTTTATGGGGTTACCAAGGCCACGGCTTCAACATGGTGAGTCCGCGGGAACATGTCGACGGGCTGTACTTTTTGTGTATGGTAGCCGTGGTCTTTAAGGTAAGCCAGGTCGCGGGCCAGGGTCGCCGGGTTGCAGGAGACGTAGACGACGCGCTTGGGTTTGCTGTTGGCGATGGCTTTTAAGACCGGCTCGCCGCAGCCGGCACGAGGCGGGTCCAAGACGATGACGTCAGGCCGGACGCCGTTACGGATGAGTTCGGGCAGTTTATAGATGGCGTCACCCAGGATGAATTGGGCGTTGCCGATTTTGTTGTCCTTGGCATTGCGGACGGCATCGCGGATGGCGGAGTCGACGATTTCGATGCCGTAGACTTGTTTGGCTTTCTGGGCTAAGAACAGTGTGATCGTCCCCGTACCGCAGTAGACGTCGGCCACGATTTCCCCGCCTTTCAAATCGGCAAAGTCCAGGGCCGTTTCGTAGAGGCGCTGGGCCTGTTCGCTGTTGACCTGGAAGAAGGACTGGGCCGAGATGTGGAAGGTCAGAGATCCGATGGAGTCGTGAATGGTGCCGCTGCCGTAAATGGTCTTGGTCTTATTTCCTAAGATGACGTTGGTATGGCGTTTGTTGACGTTTTGGACGACGCTCTTGAGGCCCGGCACGTCGCGGCGCAGGTATTGGACCAGGTCCTTCATGTGAGGCACCATGTCGGAAGCCGTCACCAGGCAGACCATGACTTCTCCCGTGTGGACGCCGACGCGGCCCATGATGTGGCGGACGATGCCCGTCCGGGCGTCTTCGTCGTAGGCCGGAATCTTGAAATCTTTCATCCATTGGCGGACGACGGCGGCGATGACGTTATTGCCTTCTTTTTGAATGGCACAGTTTTCGACGTCGATGACTTCGTGTGTCGCTGCGGCAAAACAGCCGATGGCGACGTTCCGCTTGCCGGCAGCGGCGACGGGAAACTGCATCTTATTGCGGTAATTCCACGGCGTCTTGGCACCGAGGACGGGCAGGACGTCGACGCCCTGCAGGTGACCGATGCGTTCGATGGCGTCTTTTACCTGCTGTCGTTTTTCCTTCAATTCGCCTTCATAGCTGAGGTGCTGGAGCTGACAGCCGCCGCAGCGTTCATAGACCGGACAGGGGGGCTTTTCCCGGTCCGGCGACGGCGTGAGGACCTGTTCTAAGACGGCCGAGGCGTAGGTTTTCTTGACCATCGTCACCCGAGCCCGCACCGTTTCACCGGGCAGAGCATAGGGCACGAAGACCGTAAAGCCTTCATAGCGGCCAATGCCTTCACCGCTCGTCCCCAGGCCCGCGATGGACAATTCATAGGTTTTCCCCTTCTGCACAGGGATTTGCCGTGTTTCTTTCATGAGGTTCCTTTCTTGGCAAAGGGCCTTGTACGCTTCTAAAAAAACGGTACAAGGCCTTTTCTCTGCCCTTTATAAGATGATGTCGCTGACGACAGGTTCCTGAATCGCTGCCTGTTCGTCGGTTACGATGATATGGTCGGCGGCGCGTTGAGCGAGGGCCATCATATCGTCGCCTTTCTTTCCGTATAAGGTGAATAAGGCTTCGCCGGGCCGTACCGGATCGTAGAGTTCCTTAAAGAGGCGGATACCGACCATGGGCTCGATGGCGTCTTCTTTACGGGCCCGACCGGCACCCATTTCCATAGCGATTTCGCCGAGGGCCCGGCCGTCGATGCGGGTAATATAGCCGCCGTCGGTGCTGACCGCCGTAAAGACTTGTTCAGCCTTGGTAAGGGGGCGCTTACCGATCCACGACGTACTCCCGCCTTGGGCCTTGATGCATTCTTTAAACTTAGCCAGGCCCTTACCGGAAGCAATCAGGTCTCGGATCATGGCTCTCCCCTGAGCTTCATCGGACGCTTTTTGGCCGACGATGAGCATTTGAGCGCCTAAGGCTTCGACGACTTCCATGAGACGCCGCCCGCCTTTACCGGACAAGGCTTCGACGGCTTCGTCGACTTCGAGGGCGTTGCCGATGGCCGTACCCAAGGGCGCCGACATGGAGGTTATGACAGCCCGCGTCGGACGACCGGCCAAACGACCGATGCTGACCATGATCGTGGCCAGTTCCTGCGCCCGTTCTTTGGTCTTCATGAAAGCCCCGTCGCCATATTTGACGTCGAGGACGATGGCATCGGCGCCGGAGGCGATTTTCTTGCTCATGATGGAGCTGGCAATGAGGGGGATGCTTTCGACGGTCGCCGTCGCATCACGAAGAGCATACAGCAGTTTATCGGCGGCAGCGATTTCACCGGACTGGGTAATGAGGGAAATGCCGACGCGGCGCACTTGTTCTAAGAATTTTTCTTCCGGCAAGACGATGTGAAAGCCCGGAATCGATTCCAGTTTATCCGCCGTACCGCCCGTAAATCCCAGTCCCCGTCCGCTCATCTTGGCGACAGGCACGCCGGCTGCAGCGACAAGAGGCGCCACGATGAGGGTCGTCGTATCGGCAATGCCGCCGGTGCTGTGCTTATCGACTTTGATGCCCGGAATGGATGACAGATCGACGATGTCGCCGGATTTTGCCATAGCCAGTGTCAATTCTGTCGTTTCTTCATCGGTCATGCCTTGAAGATAAATGGCCATGAGCCAAGCTGCCGCCTGATAGTCGGCAATGCGGCCGGCCGTGTAGTCGGCGATGAAGCGGCGGATTTCGTCAGCCGTTAAGACTTTTCCGTCTCTTTTATGGGCGATGCAGTCCATAGGCCACATAGGATCACCTCAGTTCTGTTAAAAAGCCCGTTCCGAATTGAAGGCCTGTGAGGCCGAAATTATCCATAATGGTCATACCCAAATCGGCATAGGTCTTGCGAATGCCGAGGTCGACCGATTCTCGAAGGGCCGGGCTGTAGGCCAGGACCGGCACCCGTTCGCGAGTATGGTCCGTACCGTGCCAGGTCGGGTCATTGCCGTGATCGGCCGTAATGACTAAGAGTTCATCATCTTGTAACTCAGCCATGAGGGGACCTAAATCTTTATCGAAGCTTTCCAAGCAGGCGGCGTAGCCTTCGACATCGCGGCGATGGCCGTACATGCTGTCAAAGTCGACGAAGTTGGCCATGAGCAGGCCCTGATCCTTGCGATGGGCGGCTAATTGTTCCCGCAGGGCCACCATATCTTCGTGGTTATTGGCCGTGTGATACGATTCGGTGAGGCCGATATGGGCGTAGATGTCGCCGATTTTACCGACACCGACGACGGCATAGCCCGCTTCCGATAAGTAGGAGAAGACCATCTTCCGCTTCGGCAGGCGGCTGTAATCGCGGCGGTCTCCCGTGCGGACAAAATGGCCCTGTTCGCCGATGAAGGGACGGGCGATGATGCGGCCTACTTCATAAGGGCCGACGCAGACTTCGCGGCGCGTAATGTCGCAGATACGGTATAATTCTTCCAAGGGAATGACGTCGTTGTGAGCGGCGATTTGAAAGACGCTGTCAGCCGACGTGTAGACGATGGGTTTACCGGTCTTAAAGTGTTCGGCGCCGAGGCGATTGATGATTTCCGTTCCCGACGCGATCTCATTGCCGATATAGCCGCAGCCCGTCTTTTCCGTAAAGGCGTCGAGGAGATCTTGGGGAAAGGCGTGTTCAAAGGTCGGGAAGGGATTTTCGACGGGGTTTCCCATAAATTCCCAGTGGCCGCTGGTCGTATCCTTGCCCATGGATATCTCTTCCATGAGGCCGTAGGAGCCGATGACGTCCGTATCTTTGTGATGGATATTAGCGACCTTGCCCAGGCCCATGCGGCGCAGATTGGGCAGGTTCAAAGGGACCTTGGCGTCGATGTGGCCGTAGGTATCGGCCCCCTTATCGCCGAAGCGTTCGGCATCGGGAGCTCCGCCGGCGCCGACGCTGTCGGTGACGATGACGATGATGCGATTGAATTTCATAAGCTCCCCTCCTTATAATCCCGGCAAATATTTGCGGGCCTTGGCAAAGGCGGCGATGGTCTTGGCATCGGTGATTTCATTCTTATCGATGAGGGCCTCGACTTCTTTAGGCGTATAGTATTCGACGTTCATGAATTCGTCGTCGTCGAGATGCTGTTTCCCCTTTTCAAGGCCTCTGGCCAAATAGAGGTAAATCCGTTCGTTGCAGAAACCGGGCGACGTGTAGACGTAGCCCATGGGCAGGATTTCCTTGGCCGTCACGCCGGCTTCTTCTTCGAGTTCCCGAGCGGCGCAGTAGTCCGGCGATTCACCGTCGTGTTCGATTTTCCCGGCCGGGACTTCCAGCATAGCGACGGCTGCCGCATAGCGGTACTGGCGGACGAGGATAATCTTGCCGTCATCGGTCAAGGGCAGGATGGCGCAGGCGCCGAAATGCCAAACGGCTTCGCGGGTGGCCGTCTTCTGTTCCCCACCCTGACCGTCATCAATGGACACAGTGTCCACCGTTACGTGGAGCACCCGTCCTTTCATAATTTCCTTACGGGAAACGAGGGTTTCCTTACTAATACTCATAGTATCATCCTTTCAAAAAAAGCTTCCCGAACTCCGCTGCTGCGAACCCGAGAAGCTTTTTATTCCAACGCCGACAGCAAGCCGCAGGCTGTATTCTTATATGCAAAGCGGCTCGGCGTCTCCGGAGGGTCCGGAAGGCTGCCGCTGTCTGAGTGTGGTTATGTTACAAATTTAGAAAGCGAACAGATCGTTCAAGCTTTCCGACATCGTCGGATGGGTGTAGATGAAGTCGCGCAGGACCTGGTATTTCAAGTTGTTGTCCATGGCCATTTTGACGAGGTTGATCATTTCATGGGATTCAGCGCAGAAGAGCTGAACGCCGAGGATCTGGTCGTCAGTGCCGACGAGGGCTTTGAGGACGCCTTCCGGTTTGCGCAGGACCTTGGCCTTCGGAATGGCCGCAGCCGGCAGGTTCATGACCCGATAGTCGATGTTCTTAGCCTTAGCTTCGCTTTCGCTGAGGCCGACCCGCGAGAAGGGCGGATCGATGAAGACCGAATACGAGAAGGCACCGCGGTTCTGTGTCGTCCGGTCGCCTTTGCCGCTCATGTCAGACAGGATGATACGGCTGTCGTCGAGGGAAATGTAGGTGAACTGCAAATTGCCGCAGACGTCGCCGGCAGCCCAGATGTTGGGAACATTGGTCCGCAGGTGTTCGTCCGTTACGACAGCGCCTCTGTCGGAGAGGGCAATGCCGGCTTTCTGAGCTTCGAGGCCATCCGTGTTAGGACGGCGGCCGGTAGCCATCAAGATGGCGTCACCTTCTAATACCGTATCCGTATCGCCGACGGTGTAGTAAAGGGTTGCCCCTTCGATTTTCGTCGTCTTGGCACCGGTCACGATTTCAATGCCCTTGGCTTCCAGGACAGAACGGATGTTATCAGCGATATCCTTGTCTTCGCGAGGCAGGAAGACATCGATATCCTGAACGACCGTGACCTTGCTGCCGAAGTTAGCATACATGGCGGCAAATTCCAAGCCGATGTAGCCGCCGCCGACGATGGTCAGTTTTTCCGGAAGTTCATCCAAGTCCATCATCGATTCCGACGTATAGACTTTATCGCTGTCTTTGACGCCGGGAATGCCCGGGATGACCGACGTAGCGCCGGTGTTGATGACGAACTGCTTACCTTCGAGCTGGACGACGCCGTCTTTCGTCTTGACTTCGACGTGCGTTGCATCGACGAAGGATGCCATGCCGTCGATGACTTCGACGCCGGCCTGGATCAGTTTATTGTAGTTAGCCTTGTTCAAGGCACCCGTCAATTCGCGTTTGCCTTCGACGGCTTTTTTATAATACGCAGCTTTAGAAGCGAAATCAGACGTCGGAGCCGTTGCCGCTTCGGTAATGAGGCGTTTGGACGGAATGCAGCCGACGTTGATGCAAGTACCGCCGTACATGCCGTTGTCTTTTTCGATCAAGGCTACTTTCTTGCCCTGTTTGCCTAATTGTCCGGCTAAGGTTTTACCGGCTTTCCCAAAACCAATTACGATGACATCATACATTTTCATAATTAAGCCTCCTTAATTAAAAATATATAATCGTTGGTATCCATTTATAACAGCAGTCCGGCAAGGTCTCCCCTGCCGGCCGTTGTTTCCTCTAAAAGCATTTAGACGCCGGTACTGCCGATGCCGCCGGTACGAAGGCCGCCGGCAGTATCATCGTTGACGGTCAGGTACTTCATGAAGATGCCCTGGCCGATGCGGTCGCCTTTTTCAATCGTATAGGCCACATCATTCGTATTGTAGTAGGCGATCATAATATGGCCTTCATTGTCTTCGTTATTATAGTAGTCGCTGTCGACGATGCCCGTGCTGTTAGCCAGCATGAGGCCTTTTTTAAAAGCCAGGCTGGAACGGATGAAGATAGACAAGTATTCATCGCCTTCCATGAAAGCCTTGAGGCCCGTCGGGACGACGGTCACGGCATGAGGCGCCAGCACCGTCGTTTCAGCCGCTTCCAAATCGTAGCCGGCACTCTTAGCCGTCTTGCGAATGGGAAGGTGGATGTCACGGTCTTTGTAGGCCGTGACGATTTCAAAACCTCTGCCCGTCATGACGGCCTACCGTTTCTGGCGGTCGCGATTGCCGCTGTGACCGCCGCGGGGACCGCGACTTCTGTGGGACGGAGCTTCATCACCGCCGCCGAGGAGGGCTTTGCGGGACAGGTTGACTCGGCCCTGGCTGTCGATTTCGACGCATTTGACCATGATTTCATCGCCGACGTTGACGACGTCTTCGACTTTTTCAACGCGTTCCATAGCCAGCTGGGAAATGTGGACCAAGCCTTCTTTTCCGGGCAGGACTTCGACGAAGGCGCCGAAGTTCATGAGCCGCGTGACTTTGCCGACGTAGGTCTTACCGACTTCTACGTCTTCCGTCAATTTTTCGATCCAAGCCTTGGCTTTATCACCGCTTTCGCCGTCGACGGCTGCGATGTAGACCAGGCCCGAATCGTCGATGTCGATTTTAGCACCCGTTTCTTCGGTGATCTGCTTAATCATCTTGCCGCCTGGCCCGATGACGTCGCGAATCTTATCGGGGTTGATGTGCATGGAAATGATGCGCGGCGCAAAAGGAGACAGTTCCTTGCGCGGTTCGTCGATGGTCTGGAGCATCTTGCTCATGATGTGGAGACGGCCTTCGTGAGCCTGTTTCAAAGCCTGGTCGAGGATTTCACGGCTGAGGCCTTTGATCTTGATATCCATCTGAATGGCCGTAACGCCTTTCATCGTACCGGCAACTTTAAAGTCCATATCGCCGAGAGCGTCTTCCATACCCTGGATGTCGGTGAGGATGGTGAAGTCTTCACCTTTGGTGACCAGGCCCATGGCGACGCCGGCTACAGGAGCCTTAATAGGAACACCGGCATCCATCAGGGACAGGGTGCTGCCGCAAACGCTGCCCATGGAGCTCGAACCGTTCGATTCCAGGACTTCCGATACGACGCGGATAGCGTAGGGGAATTCTTCTTCACTCGGCATGACCTGAGTCAGGGCTCGTTCAGCCAATTTGCCGTGACCGATTTCACGACGGCCGGGACCGCGGGACGACTTCGTTTCGCCGACGCAGAAGGACGGGAAATTGTAGTGGTGCATATAGCGGCGGTCCGTTTCCAGGCCAACGCCGTCGATGTGCTGGCTTTCCGACAAGGGAGCCAGGGTGCAGAAGCTCATGATCTGCGTCTGGCCGCGGGTAAAGAGGCCTGTGCCGTGGGTGCGGGCAAAGAGACCGACTTCACAGCTGACCGGACGGACTTCATCGACGCGGCGACCGTCGGGACGAATCTTGTCGACGGCGATCATGTGGCGGACGATTTCCTTGATCATCTTCTGAGTAATGTCGGCTACGTCGTCGGCATTATCGGGGTAGATGTCGGCAAAGTGTTCATAGATGTCGGCTTCGACAGCGTTCATCTTTTCTTCGCGTTCGATCTTATCGGCCGTGAAGATAGCCGTCTTCATGGCTTCTTCGCCGTAAGCATGAACGGCTTCGACGATGTCAGCCGGCGGTTCTTTTTCGACGAATTCCTGTTTCGGTACAGAAATGCTGTCCAGGAAGGAAAGCTGGAATTCGACGACTTTCTTGATTTCTTCATGGGCGACCATGATAGCGTCGAGGATCTGTTCTTCCGGAACTTCTTTAGCGCCGCCTTCGACCATGAGGATGGCGTCTTTCGTACCGGCAACGACGATGTCCATGTCGCTCTGTTCGCTCTGAGCGACCGTCGGGTTGATGACGAATTCACCGTCTACGCGGCCGACGCGGACACCGGCGATCGGGCCGGCAAAGGGAATATGAGACATGCACAGGGAAACGGATGCACCGATCATAGCGGCGATTTCCGGGGCATTGTCGTGATCTACGCAAAAATCATAAGCCACGACGTGGACGTCATGACGATACGTTTTCGGGAAGAGCGGACGAATCGGGCGGTCGATGAGACGGGCAAAAAGGGTTGCCGATTCGGGCGGTTTGCCTTCTCGTTTAATAAAGCCGCCGGGGATTTTGCCGACAGAATACATCTTTTCTTCGTAATCGACAGTGAGCGGGAAAAAGTCTGCGTCTTCACGGGCTTCCTTCGATCCCGTTGCCGTTACGAAAACGGCGGTGTCACCATACCGTACCAGTGCGGCACCGCTGGCTTGCTTCGCCAATTTGCCGACTTCAATCACCAGCGGACGGCCGGCGAAATCCATTTGGAATTTCTGTTCTTCCATTGTTACCTCCTTGAATCTGACAGGTGATAGGCACTAGTTTGGAAAAATCGGCGATTCGCCCAAACTACAACCTACCAACCTGTGTTCTGAAAAAAGGGCCGATGCAGTCACATCAGCCCTACAGTATGCGAAATTATTTACGCAAGTTCAATTTTTCGAGAATTGCACGATACCGATCGAGGTCGTGTTTCTGCAAGTAACCGAGCAAATTACGGCGCTGGCCGACGAGTTTCAACAAGCCGCGGCGGGACGCATGGTCCTTTTTGTGGCTGCGGAGATGTTCCGTGAGGTATGTGATGCGGTTGGTGAGCAGCGCGATCTGTACTTCCGGAGAACCCGTATCGTTTTCATTGGCACCAAATTCAGCTACGATTGCTTTTTTTTCTTCTACGCTTAACATTGTATCTTTCCTCCATGTGTAAAAAATTAAAACTTATTCGCAAAGTGCTAAGTGATCGTCGGAGTCATCGAGACACCGAGCACCCGTACGACATAGATATTATACTATACCCTGCCAGTTGTGTAAAGTAATTATGAGGGAATCTTTGGGGTACAGCCCTTACGGCCCTCCTTATTGTAAAAAATTATCACCCGGCATATTTCCCTATTATGCCATTACTATTCGTTTTACACAAGGGCCATATTTTTACGATATATATACCGCTCCTCTCTCGTCAAGACTTGTCAAAACAAGGCCTTTCGCTTATACTATACGAAAAAGGTTGTATTTAATATAAAGCTGAAAAGTAAAGGAGTCTTGCTCATGAAAAAATATGATGTCATCCTCATTGGGACCGGATCGGCCAACATCATTGCCGACGCCGCCATTACCCAAGGGCTGTCCGTTGCCATTATCGAACGGGGCAGTTTCGGCGGCACCTGCCTGAACCGCGGCTGCATCCCGACTAAGGTCATGGTCACGGCAGCCAGCCGCATCCGTGAAATCCGCGAAGGCGGCCGCATCGGCGTCTTTGCCGACAATGCCCGCCTCGACTGGGATATTTTAGCCAAAAGGCTCTGGGAAAAGATTGATGAAAGTAAATCCATCCAGGGCTACTACGATAAGTTCCCCAACGTCGACACTTACAACGGCACGGCAGCCTTCGTCGACAACCACACTTTGGACGTCACCTTAAACGACGGCACGGACGCAAAAATCCAGGGCGACAAGATTTTCATCGCCACCGGCGGCCGGACCAACATCCCCCGCATCGAGGGCCTCGAAGACGTCGGCTATCTGACGTCGGAATCCTTCTTCGGTGAATCCTTCCCCAAGAAGCCTTATAAGAGCCTGATTATCATCGGCGGCGGCCCCATCGGCTGTGAATTTGCCCACGTCTTTGACGCAGCCGGCACGAAGATCACCATCGTCCAGCACAACGCCCGCCTGCTGCCGAAAGAAGACGAAGCCATTTCGGCCTTCATCCTCAAACAGTTCCGCCGCTACGGCATGGACGTCCGCTTAAAGCAAGACACGGTAAGCGTCACCGTCCGCGACGGCCTCAAAGTCCTCAAGATCCGCGACATCGACAGCGGTGAAGAAGCCGAAGTGGCTGCCGAAGAAATCTTGGTGGCCCCGGGCATCAAGCCGACGACGGATCTCCTCCACCTCGAAAACACCGACGTTCGCCTCGATAAACGGGGCTACATTGAAACCAACGAGTTCCTGGAAACGACGGCGGACGGCATCTGGGCTCTGGGCGACATCAACGGCATGGCCCCCTTCCGCCACAAAGCCAACTACGAAGCCGAAATCATTGCCCACAACCTCTTCTCGGGCAATGAACCGGAAAACTGGCGCTGGGCCAGCTACGACATCATCCCGGCCGTCACCTACACCTATCCCGAAGTGGCCCAAGTCGGCCTGAGCGAAGAAAATGCCAAGAAAAAAGGCTACGACGTCGAAACGGCCATTAACCACTACTCGGCTTCGGCCAAGGGCTACGCCATGGGCTTTGAACCGGGCCAAGATGACGACGGCTTCATCAAATTGGTCGTCGACAAAAAGACGAAATTCATCCTCGGCGCCCACATCGTAGGGCCTGAAGCCTCGATCCTCATTCAGCCTTTCATCAACAACCTCATGAGCGGCGAACACACCCTTCAGCCCGTCCACGAAGACATCGCTTCGGAAACGGCTAAGAAACTGCGGGCCCTGCCCTTGACGCGGACCCTGACGCCGAAATCTGTCTACACCTTCAGCGAAACCATGACGCCTCACCCGTCTCTCTCGGAAGTCGTCATGTGGACCCGCTACTATTACGAAGGCAAGTAACTCCTCCTTCCCATATAACAGCATACGAAAAAAGGACTCTATGAAATT
>NZ_LUGJ01000051.1:0-6185 GCF_001682955.1 Megasphaera sp. DISK 18 | reverse complement strand
TTGACGGGTAGCAGTTCAGACAAGGCTTTCTCAGCAATTTTAAAAATCGACTACTCCTTCATGGCTTTGACGACGTCCGGATCGACAGCAAAACTGTATTCCTCATTGGGGAAACTCCGATCCTGCACGTCTTTGATGTACTGGCCGACGGCATCGACGATGGTCTGATGGAGGTCGGCATAGGTCTTGACGAACTTCGGACGGAAACCGCCGCTCATGCCGAGGAGGTCCGTGCAGACCAAGACCTGGCCGTCGCAGACATTGCCGGCACCGATCCCGATAGTGGCCGCCTGTTTCAAGGCCTTCGTAATTTCCGCGGCAATATCCGTCGGGACACATTCCAAGACGATAGCAAAGGCACCGGCTTCTTCTAGGGCTAAGGCTTCCCGGATCAGGCGTTTCGCCGTTTCGGCATTTTTCCCCTGCACGCGGTAGCCGCCGAGCTGATGGACCGACTGCGGCGTCAGGCCGATATGACCGACGACGGGAATGCCGACCGTCGTCATGGCTTTGACAGCTTCACAGACACTGGCGCCGCCTTCTAATTTTACGGCATCACAGCCCGTTTCCTTCATCAACCGTCCGGCATTGTGAAGGGCCTGGCAGACACTTTCCTGATAGCTCATGAAAGGCATGTCGGCAACGACCAACGCCCGCTTCGTCCCGCGGACGACAGCTGCCGTATGATGGACCATATCGTCCATGGTAACCGGCAGGGTCGACGTATGGCCCATGACGACATTGCCCAAAGAATCACCGACGAGGATCATGTCGATACCGGCTTCGTCGACGTTCTGCGCCATGACGTAGTCATAAGCCGTAATCATGGAAATGGGCGTCCCTTCCCCTTTCATTTTCTTGATGGTCAGATTCGTTACTTTCTTATTCATTGTGAACTCCTTCCGCCATCGCAAGGATTTCTTTCAGTACTTCATACTGGTTTTCCGTAATCGTTCCGTTTTCTAAAGAGAGTTCTCCCGCGGCCTTGCTGAAGGCACAGTAAGGAGCGACCAAATCGGCCGGCATGGCTTCCAGGTGTTTGGCCACCGTCCCCGTATCGCCGCGAGAAACAGGTCCGGTCAAGGCCTTCTGCCAGCGATCGGTGCCTTCGAGGTTTCCCACCGTCCCCTTAAGGAGAGGCATCAGCGACTGCGCAGCCTCCTTGTCCGTCTCCGTCCAGCGCCGCATGAGCCGCTGCCCGAGAGCGACAGCCGTCACGACGTAATTGGAGCAAAAACAAGCAGCGGCGTGGTAGAGGACCCGTTCTTCCGGCGGCACAAAAAGAGGCTTGCTGTCAAGAGATGTCACCAGCGAAAGGGCCGCTTCCTTAGCCCGGTCATCGCCGTCGACAGCCATATAAATATGGCGCAGCAAATCTCCCGACGGTGCGGCAAAGCTCTGCAGCGGATGAAGGCTGCCCACCGAAAATCCCAAGGCCGACAACGGCTCAAGAGAAGACAAATCCATGGCCCCGCTGCAGTGAAGGATAACCGTATCATAAGCCCCGTCATCCCCGGAAAGAGCCTCTGCCAGCGCCCCGGCAACGCTCCCGATCACATCGTCACGTACCGTCAGCAGCAGGACATCACAGTGCCGAAGAAGATCGGCCCCGTCGGAATAGGCCTTGACCTGAAGGGACTGCGCCCGCTGCGTCGTATGTTCTTTTGTGGAACAAAGAATACCTTCAACGGCCGAAGGCATGGCTAAAACAAAAGAAGTGCCGACTCTGCCGGCACCGATAATCCCTAAACGCATGATGTACTCCCTCAAAAAAAGCGCATTCCACCCGGGAATGCGCACAAAAAGCCTACGTCTACAAATTTCGTCCCAGTCTTTCGATCCAAGCGACATGCTATGAAATTAAAAATAGGTGCAGCCGAGACCTTAGCGGTACGGATCCCACGGATTCCGTCCAATCCCGGTTACAACTACAGAATACACTATTTGTGAAAACTTTACCAATATCATTTAGGAATAGACATTCCTCTTTGAAGCAAAAAAATAAACATATCCGAATCGGCATTCCTGCCACATTCGGATATGTTTGCTTTGGTGGGCGGTAATGGATTCGAACCATCGACCCCCTCGATGTCAACGAGATACTCTAACCAACTGAGCTAACCGCCCTCAATATGAATTTGTCATGCGACTTTATTATTATAACGCATCTTCGATGTCTTGGCAAGTCCTTTTGATTATTTTTATGGTAATCTGATGTAAGAAGCAATTACCTCAAAACAAAAAGCAGCTCCATGAAGATATAATATCATAGAGCTGCCTGTGTTTCATTGACCTATACGGTATATTCTAACGTCTCATCTCTTATTAAGAGATACTTTAAATAAACAATCAGGCTTAGTGTAAAGCAGCCGCAATCATATTGAAGAAGAGAGCTGATACACCAGCAATGAGGATAAAGGCACCACCAGCAATGGCTAATAATTCACCAAAAATTTTGGTTTGTTGTGTAGATGTGAAATTCTTAATATTTGTCCCCATAGCAGCTAGGATCAAAGCGCCCCCAGTCGACATGGGCGATAATCCAGCCAAAGAGCCACCAGTCCCAACAGCAGCCATCAAGGCTACAGGATCCGTACTACCACCGACTTGCTGAGCAATATCTGCACACATAGGCATCATCGTGGGATATACAACAGCCAGTGCAGAACTAACAAGACTCAACAAGCCTGCCGAAATCCCCATCAAAGGTGTCGCTGTCGATTCGTTCATCAGAGAGGAAATGCAAGAACTCATAAGCTTGATACCGCCAACGTTATCTACAACACCGAGGAAAGCCCCGACACCCAAAACCATGATAATTGTTCCCCATGGAATGTCCTTTATGCATTCTCCATCTTGAGCTACGCCACCCAATACCAAAAGGGCTACTGCAATAAATGCTGCAAGGCCTATATTTACATGGCCTGCAATCATCAATACCAACATAACAATGATTCCACTTAAGGCAATCAATTGACACTTAGAAAAAGCAGGTAACTCTTGCCCGATATCATTCTTCGGCGCTTTAAGTTTATAGCCTTTATAGACGATAAAAATAGCAATACTGCCAATCACAGTAACCAAGGTCTGGCACGCAAGTACTGTCGGCATGACATTTGAAATTCCTGCATTCGATGCAGCTGTCGTTATGATAGCGGCTTCAGGTGTAAGAATAGTCATACGTCCAGCCATTAAACCCATTTCACCAATAACAGCCAACATAATAGGATTATAGCCAACCTGGAGAGCAGTTGTAACCGCTAATGCAGGAATAATTGCTAAAGCCGGTATAGCGCCAGGGCCAATCCCGGCAACAATAAAGCCGGCAATATACATGGCGATAGGAAGAAGCCAAACTCGCTTGCCCGTTGATGCAATAATTTTCTGCGCCAATAAATCCAATGCACCGGTTTTTTTAATAACTGCAAACAAAAGCGTAATACCTACTAAGGTACAGAACATGGAACTACTAATACCGGAAATTAAATTTTTATCCGCTAAGCCAAATATACGAATACTAACTGCGCCTACAGCCAATGCTACTATCCCGATATTGACATGACGAACAAAGGCCAAGATAATTGCTGCAATGAAGATTAATAAAGCTAATAAATCCATTGCCATAATGATACTCCCCTTTCATACCAATTGTTTAGCCAAGCAAGGTATAATGACTTATACACACGGTGAATCAACATAAATTTGATGACTGCTAAATTTACCATCAATAATTGTTGTTTCATACTTTGCTGCAGCTACTAATTTATCAAAATCAATATTGGTATCCATTCCCATGGCATTGAACATATAAATCAAATCCTCAGATGCAACATTACCGGACGCACCAGGTGCAAATGGGCATCCACCTAGACCGCCAAGTGCAGCTTGTACATTAGGCACTCCCGCTTCAATGCCGGCCAGCGTGCAAGCCACCCCCATATTTCTCGTATCATGAATATGTAACTCCAAATATTCATCCGGGAAAACCTGCTTAATAACCGCGATGGTATCTCGTACCATTTTAGGATCTGCCTGACCAATCGTATCAGCTAAGCAAAACTTATGAATTCCTACTTCCGTAGCTCGCCGGATAACCCGAAGGACATTTTCAATCGGTGTTACACCTTCAAAGGGACAAGTGAATGTCGTTGCCATCGAAAGCAAAATGTCCATATCAGGCAGTTCTTGACGAATTTTTTCAAGTCCTTGAAGTGATTCTTCTACCGTCCGATTAATATTCGCTTTATTATGAGATTCACTGACCGAAATAACAGTATCTATCTTTTTCAATCCAGCTTCAGCTGCAGCCTTTGCCCCAAAAAGATTCGGCACAAGAGCAAAGAAATCAAGTCCTTTATCCCCATGTTTTTCTAAGCTTCTTGTTACGACTTCCTTAATATCTTTCATTTGCGGAATTGCTTTCGGATGTACAAATGACCCAAGTTCTATTGATTTGACACCAGCATCAACTAACATATCGATAACTTTAAGTTTTTCTTCTGTTGGAATAAACTGTTTTACGTTCTGAAAACCATCTCGAGGTCCAACTTCTATAAAATTAACGCTCCTAGTCATGATATTATCTCCTTTTCACTTACTAAATGATTTTTTTCTCTGCCAATACTGCCAACGCATTTTCATCAATCCCAAGAAATTCTTTATAAACGGCGCCATTGTCTTGTCCTAAATTTGGGGCCGGAACAGATATATCTGCCTTGGTATCCATCAATTTAACAGGATTACCATTAACTTTCATATCTCCTATAACAGGATGATGGAGTGGAACAAACATTTCTCGTGCTTGTGCAATATGCGGATCCGTCGTAATACGATATAAATCATTAATAGGAGCTGCCGGAACACCAGCCTGTAATATTTTTTCTACGGCCTCATCAATCGTATATTGATGACTCCATTCTTCGATAATCGGCTTTAATTCAGCATGATGGTCACATCGTTTGAGATTCGTTTCAAATCGTGGATCTTGCAGAAGTTCTGGTTTATACAAAACTTTTTCACATAATAATTTAAAAAGTTTATCGTTGCCACACCCAATAACAAATAGTCCATCTTTAGCTTTAAAAGAGTCATAAGGATAAGCTGCTGCATAACGGTTCCCCATAAGTTCCGGTTGTTTCCCGGAAGCAAAAAATCGCTGCGTTCCGGTTTCGAGACTGGCAACAACTGAATCAACCAAAGATACATCGACACGCTGTCCCTTTCCGGTCAAACGTCTAGCGTGAATAGCCATTAGAATACCAATCGTCAAATTCATGCCGCCAAGCACATCCCCCATCGCATTCCCTACACGAATAGGATGTCCACCCGGTTCCCCGGTAATACTCATCAACCCACCTGTAGCTTGAGCGATAATATCATAGCCTGGACGTTGATGGTTCGGACCATAACAACCAAATCCAGATACAGCTGCATAAATAATTTGGGGATTAACCTCTTTCAAGACGTCATATCCGAGACCTAATTTATCCATGACACCAGGACGATAATTTTCGACGACGACATCGGCCTGACGAACTAGATCTTTAAAAATCTGTTTCCCTTCTTCAGCCTTTAAATTTAAAGTAACACCTTTTTTCCCACGATTAACATTGGCATAATACATGCTGGCACCGTTTTTCAAAGGGCCGAATGAACGCGTATCATCACCCTTACCGGGCATCTCAATTTTAATAACATTGGCTCCATAGTCAGCCAACATCATCGTACAAAATGGGCCCGCCAACACCCGAGTTAAATCCAAAACGGTTACGTCTTCCAAAGCTTTTGTCATAGTTATCACCTTATACCTTTTGTTGAATATAAAAGGCAGTGTGTTTGTCCGGACTATGATACTGCCGTTGTTTGATAGGCCCATTATACGGCCGTATTTCACCAATTGGCAAATCAGCTCGTTCTTTTAATATGTAGTTTTATGTGTATTATTGTATTCATTAAACGTCCAGTATACGTTCTATTATTTCATCATGTTAATCCTTTCATAGACTAAGATAAACGTTTAGCCAATAAATAATTCTTATCTCTATGTACGAATATGTGTAATACTGTATTATATACACGCTACAATATATCAACGATTTTCCATAAAAAAAAATTTATTTTTTCTTTACGATAAATTCCCTGATAATCCACTGAAATCGCCCAATCTCAATAATAAAGAAGCTATC
>NZ_LUGJ01000050.1:0-688 GCF_001682955.1 Megasphaera sp. DISK 18 | reverse complement strand
AATCAAAACCACCAGTTTAACTGGTGGTTTGCTCAGGCCCTATAAGGGCCTATCTCTTGTGGTTGCACTCTAAAGAGTGCACTGAATAAAAGTCTGGCAATCACAATTCTATTACTGGCAGCCCCCTACTCGGGGGCTCTTGTTTTGCCTACTTTTTCTGGCTACCCGTAAACGGGTCTATGTATTCCTTAAAATCCAACGTATCCATTTCAATATCTTCCTGTAATTGGTGCCGGATATACTCTCTTATGGCTCCTTCATATTTTCCGACGGTGTCTACGTAATATCCTCGGCACCAAAAGTGTCGATTCCCATATTTGTACTTGAGGTTTGCATGATGGTCAAAAATCATTAAACTACTTTTGCTTTTTAAATATCCCATGAACTGCGACACACTTAAATGCGGCGGAATAGACACTAACAAGTGAATATGATCCGGGCAGCATTCTCCTTCAAGCAATTCAACTTGCTTTCGTTCGCAAAGTGACCGTAATATTTTTCCAATATCCGCCTTAATTTGGCCATAGATAACCTGTCTGCGATATTTTGGCGCAAATACAATATGATACTTGCACCTCCATTTACTATGTGATAAACTTTTTACGTCATTCACTGACATGAACCTCTCTTTTCGATAATGTTGTGGTTGCCAGACCATCTACATTTTATCATGAGAGGTTCTTTTTTT
>NZ_LUGJ01000049.1:0-4202 GCF_001682955.1 Megasphaera sp. DISK 18 | reverse complement strand
TTGCCAGCTCAACAGGGTAACCCCCATAAAAAAAGACGCAGCTCCATCGAGCTGCGTCTTTATATATTTTATGATGGATCTTACCTTCTCTCAGACGGTAAATGCTGACCTTATTTTAAGCGAGCAGCAACGTCCTGGGTAATATCCTGGCTCTGACCGACAACGACGGAGCCGCTCAATACGACGTAATCCAAGCCTTTTTCTTTCTGAACAGCCTGGGTTTTATCAAGGATATCTTTTTCCAGCGGCTGGAATAAAGCGATACGCTGTTGGTTCAATTTATTGTTATATTTTTCGACTAAGGCCTGCTGAGCTTTTTGATCGTTCGTCTTCTTCAGATCCCGCTGGAAATCGTCCTGAGCCGATTTTACATCAGCCTGCCAGGTGGCCATGGTCTTCGCGTACTTCGGATGATTCTGCAAGAGAGCGGCAGCGTCAATCGTACCCAAACCTGCTGCGAAAGAAGCACCGGCAGCACCCACTGTCAACATAGCCGCAGCCACAGCTGCCATAATCGTTTTGCGTAATTTCATAGTAGATTCCTCCTTATTATTCATCCACTCCGGTCAATTCCCGGCATTCGTTGCGAACACCGTCTTCACAGGAGCGCATAGCCAAAATAGTTTTTTCAAACAGTTCTGCCAAGTCCCAGCCCAATAATTCAGCGCCATTTTGGATGACTTCGCGGGAACAGCCGGCAGCAAACCGTTTATCTTTAAATTTTTTCTTTAAACTCTTTACTTCCATGTCTTTCGTGCTCTTTGAAGGGCGCATCTTGGCGGCGGCCCAAATAAGGCCTGTCAGTTCATCGGCAGCATAGAGGACTTTTTCCATCATATGTTCCGGTGCCACATCGACACAGATGCCATAGCCATGGCAGACGACAGCATGGATAAATTTATCATCAGCACCGATTTCTGCTAAGAGTTCCGGTGCTTTTTTACAATGTTCATCGGGATACTGCTCAAAATCGACGTCGTGCAGGAGGCCGACGAGCCCCCAAAAGTCAACGTCATCGCCGTATCCTAATTCTTGCGCATACCAGCGAATGACACCTTCAACGGTCAGGGCATGCATGATATGAAAAGGTTCTTTATTATATTTTTGCAGTAAAGCCAATGCCTGCGAGCGTTCCATAGCGCCTCGCCCCCTCTTAATCATTGATTTATCTCACATTATACCATAACCCCGCATAAAAAAAAGGTCGTTCATCATTTTTACGCTTATAATTTACATTTTATATCCTGTTTTTCAGTCGATTCATGCGAAAATCTTCGACAATTTGAATGAAGGGACGGTAGTGAATGGGGTTCTCTGTAAAGCCAAAGAGATGGGACAGACAATGGCAATCCGTGCAGCCAAATCCATCGATACGCCAATCGGAAATCACCTCGACAGCTCCCGCCAATTCATGTTCTAAATCCTGGGACGTGCGAATGGGAATGGCAGCAATGACATCGGCTTCCTGCCGCAGGTAGTCGATGTGCCAATGGAATTTTTTACGCTTACGGCTGTGACGAGCCAGTCGGGCCGCTAAATTCTTCTTAGCCGATCCGGTATAGACGTAGTAGCCCTTTGGAAAGTGCATTATCCCTTTCGATCCAATAGCAATATCGGTATCATCTGCGATTTGGATGACGAAAAGATAGTCGCCGCTGTCATGATTTTCGGCCGTTAACACAGCTTCCGGATAGGTTAGGAGTCTTACCGGTTCCGGCCTTGAGAACGAGGAGTCCCAGCGAAGGGCCAAGGCCTTCCAGTCGAGGCGAGGTGCCGCTTCATAAAAGGCTTCGGCAAAATTGGGATCCGTATGGTAATCGGGAAGGAACCACCGTGCCCGGTCCCAATGAACGAGGAATAAGACGCCCGTACGGATTCCCTTCTCGCTCATAGACGCCAATTCTAAAATATGCTTTCTCCCTCGTTCGGTGACGGCATCGGGGAACATCGCCCCATCGTCACTGAATAAGGTACAAGATTTCACTTCGACGAAAAATAGTTCTTCGCCCTTTCCTAAAAGGAGATCGAAGCGGCTGTCGCCGACAGTCACTTCACGGCGAACGAGGTTCCATTCTTCCCAACCCGGAATGAGATGGTTTTCGACAAGCCAGGCTGCCGTATCATTATTATATTGTGTATCGAGTAAAATCGGAACGCCGTCTCGTTCGATACCGACGACATCATACGGCGTCTTGCGCTTGGGATTTGCTGCCGGCCGCACATAAACAATCGTCCCCTTAAAAAGAAGTTCCCACATCCTGCCGGGATTTGGCATATGGCAGGTAATCACCTGTCCGTCCAAGTCAACGTGGGCAATAAATCGATTGGGTCGATCTATGAATTTACCCTTCTGTATCTGTTTCATTTCCATAAAATACCTCACATATGAGAAAAAGAGGCTGCCATGGACAGCCTCTTTTATTATATACACTTATAAATTAATCTTCCAGCCATTCGCCGGTAAAAGTAACGGCAGCAGGACCTGTCATATAGACGTTACCGTCTTTTTCATCGTATTCAATGTGAAGGGTTCCCAAGTACAGCTGAACGTCAACGCTGCGTCCGGTAAAACCATTCATGAAAGAACCGACGGCGCAGGCGCAGGAACCGGTTCCGCAAGCCAAGGTAGCACCGGCACCGCGTTCCCAGGTATGGACCTTGATCGTATGGTCGTCGATGACCTGGACAAAGTTCATATTGGTCTTACGCGGGAAGGCCTTATGGGTTTCAAATTTAGGACCTAATTCATGAAGGGGGACGGCATCGACATCTTTTACATAGACCATCGTATGGGGTACGCCCATGAGCAGGCTGGTAATCTTATACGTCTTGCCATCTACTTCAAGGGGTTCGTCGACGACCGGGCCTTCAGGGCCTTCCATAGGAATCTGAGAACGATCGGTAAAGGGTTTCCCCATATTGATGGTAACTAAACTTACTTTTCCGTCATCGCCGAGAATGACCTTGGGCTTCATGATACCGGCCAAGGTTTCAACGGTAAATTCTTTTTTATCAATGATCTTATGGTCATAGACGTATTTTGCAAAGCAGCGGATACCGTTGCCGCACATTTCAGCTTCACTTCCATCGGCATTGATGATACGCATGCGGACGTCGGCTTTATCACTGGGAACGATGACGATGATACCGTCAGCACCGACGCCGGTATGAGGCGCACACAGCTTGATCGCTAACTGGGAGAAATCCTTGTCGGCTCCCTGCTTATCTTCAAAAAAGACGAAATCATTGCCTAAACCGTGCATTTTGACAAATTTCATATCTTGTACCCTCCATTAAAAATTATATACTCATAATGATTGATCATTAACTGTCTTGAATCCTTACAGCATCTATTATACAATAACTGAAAGTGAAAAGTATATGAAAATAATGTTATCTATATTGCAAATAATGCTATTTCAAGATAACTGAACTTCCTTTTGAAGAAAAGTCAATCAAAGAGAGAAGGAAAGACTGACATGGCACAAAAAACAGGCTACTTATCGGGTAATCTAAAACTGTTCCACTTAGTCGATAAAAGGCAGTGGACCTGTCCCTACCATTATCATGACTTTGACAAGATCACCCTCTTTTTCCAGGGACATGTATCTTACGATGTCGAGGGAACGGCCTACGATTTAAAACCCTTTGACATCGTCGTTATTCCGGCCGGAAAAATCCATCGTCCGAGCGTTACCGGCGACACGCCTTACGAACGCATCATCGCCTATATTTCTCCGGCTTACCTAAAAACTTATGCGCAGCGCGGCTGCCCTGTAGGCCAACTATTTTCCGACTCCGCCTCGCCCATCCTCCGCCAGCCCCAGGAAGCGGACAGCCTGTACAACGTATCCTGCCGTCTGAGGCGAGCCTGGTCTTATACGGGCCCGGAAGGGAACATCCTGCAGGAGGCCCTGTTTTCGGAATTCCTCATCCATCTTTGGATGGCTATGAAAACGCAGAAAATCGGCTTTGTAAAGAAAAAACAGCAGCACAAAAAAATCGCCCATATCGTCGACTACCTCGAAAATAATCTTACCGCTGACCTGTCGATTCCGGCCCTGGCCAAGCGGTTCTATATGAGCCCGGACTACTTGATGCACCTCTTCAAAAGTGAGACCGGCATGACCGCCGGCAGTTACATTACGGCCAGAAGGCTGCAAAAAGCCCGCCGCCTCATGCATGAACTGCTACCCGTCAAG
>NZ_LUGJ01000048.1:0-12375 GCF_001682955.1 Megasphaera sp. DISK 18 | reverse complement strand
GATAGCTTCTTTATTATTGACGTATGTTTTCTATTTTTATATTGAATTGCTCCATTTTTTTATATAATGTGCTCCGGCTGCACCCTAGCAGCTGCGCCGCTTTAGTTATATTAAATCGGTTAATAGTCAACGCCTTGATGATATTAGTTTTGCTCCACTTATCAAACATGACAGTTTCCGATAGACTCCTTTTATCCAAAACACGAGGAGAAAATGTCGCAACAATATCTTCCACAGTCATATCGCTTTTTAACAATACACAGCACCGTTCTACAATATTCATCAACTGTCTGATATTTCCAGGCCATTCAAAGCCCTTTAAAATACCTATAATTTCCCGAATTCGCTCTTGATACACCCTATACTCAATCCCCAATGAACTGTGGAAAAACTCTTCACATAGTAAGATATAATCATTTTCTCGTTCTTGTAATGATGGAATATACAAGGTCAGCACCGCTAAGGCGTACATCAGTTCGGCAGACATTGTACCTTCTTGTACAGCTTGAACGGGATCTTCTTTAATTGATGCAATAATCCGGACGTCGACAGGTATGACGCGATCGCCCCCAATTCTTCGAACTTCCTTAGATTTGATAATGCCAACCAGTATATTCTGCAATTCTATCGATGCATCACCAATCTTATCTAAAAAAACTGTTCCACCATGTGCTAATTCAAAAACCCCTGGTTTGGAAATTTCCTCGTCCGCTACAGGCGATGTTTTATCATATCCTAATAATTCCATCCGTAACTGAGGAGTGGTGTAATTCGTACAATTGACCGTTATAAATGGCTCTTTTCGTCGGCTGCTTGCATGATGAATACAGTGGGCAAACATTTCCTTGCCTGTACCTATATCACCAGTCAATAACACATTAGAATTGGTCTTAGCATATCCTTGTGCAATATGCACTGTTTGTTGAAAAATCTTAGAAATACCAATCATATCCGCAAATCGATATCTAGAGGTCTGCCCCTTTTTACGCAAATTAGTTCGAATCTTCAATTCACTGACTTGAATGGATTCAATATCCCGAAAAGTAGCGACAACCCCTTCAATCTGATTATCTATCATAATCGGCACTCGATTCGTACAAATAATCGTATTGCCAATTTTCATCAATTCGTCCAATTCCGGCTGTCCATTGCGAAGCACGGGTAATAATTTAGTTTCTTTCAATACGTCTTCAATATACTTCCCCTCATAAGGGCTATTTTGTAATGGTAAGATCTCTTCTGCCTGTTTATTAACAACGACAACCTTACCGTCTTTATCTATGGCGATAATTCCATCATGAGTATAATTGAAAATCGCTTCATAACGAGAAATTTGTAATTGCAATTGTTTATGACGGCTTTCATTATCCAAGATAGAATGGAGAAGTTCTGTTGCCGAAGACAAGGCAATTTCTATATCTTCATAACTATTTTCAAGAACTATATAATTTAGGCCAAGCAATTCCGCATATTTCCCACTAATAACGCCACCCACTCCGATGGCACAACCATCTTTCATTGCCTCTATAACAGCTGGCTTAGCGGATTCATCACCACTAAACCGATAGTAACGCGCATCGATATCAGCCAATGTACAAAACGCCTTAACCTTATCTGATATATCTTGTACAGAGAAAAAAGCGACAGGTCCTTGCGTGTTTTTTAATTTTTCTAAAACCTCAACATAGCTACTAGTACTTTGCTTAATCTCAACAAAAGGTATATTGAATCTCTCACGAATAATATATGCCATACCACCTCGGCTTATAATGATTTTTACGCCATTCTTAACCGCTTTCTCCACAGCATCATCGACATTTTCTACTAAAATGGTTTTAGCATCAATGGTAAAATTCAAACCTCGTTCTGATATAACCTTCTGAGCCCTGTCCGTTAAATTATCAGAAGGTGACAATAATAAAATTTGAATCATAGTAGCTCTCCATAACATTACCTATATTTTACTTGCATTTTTCATATCATATTATAACATGATTTAGATGCAAAGACAGTCTGCCAAATACATTTTACAATCACATTCATCACCGAACTTAAGCTACAATCAAGGATGGATATTTTATAGTGAGTCTATCATAATAGATATCTCTATTTATGCTTCTTTTTATATATCCGAATTCACTATATAATCAACCTATTTTTATTTTGAAGGTCAATCACATAGTAAATAAAGATTCAGATATTGCAAAGAAACTAGCCTGCAATGTCTGAATCTTTTAATCATATCTTTTATTTCAACTTACCTACAGGATAGGTTCAACCTAAATCTTTTGACGACCTTATCCATCCTTAACTACTCTTTGTACTAAAAGACTATCGCGTATAGTACCTACCTCAAGATTCATGAGATTCCCTGTCTTTAATGCTCTGACCATCCGGATACAACCACATAATTCGACCATTCGCACTCCCTCCGACGATGCAGGCAGCAGCCGTAGAAGGGCTGTCGAAAGCTACATCCTCGACGAAGCATCCATTTTTAATTTTGTTCTCAGAGATCAGCATTCTTCGACGGTTATAGATAGAATTAGGGCACGACGGGCGTTCTACTGCACTGAAACTGGAGCCCTTGCAGACGACAAAGCGATTCCCCGCAATATAAGCCGTTGCCGCGACCTGTCTACTTGCAAGATGAAGAATTTCTATATCTGATTTACTGTGCGTATAGCCAAAAATCCCATTGGGAAATACATCAAGATAAAATTCGATATCTTGAATATAATTTTCACAAGTATGTATCTGTCCTCCGTTAAGATGATAATGTCGTTTCCTAAACGCCCTCGTACAATTCACTTTTGTAGGACTCGTAGTCAAGCACTTTTTAAAGTACTTATGTGCATATTCACACATGGCATTTTCAATGAATTGCAGCTCATTACTACTGATATTCGGATCGGCAAACTTGCACCCTAAAACAGTATGCCACGATGAATCGATGTCGCCTGAATGCGTATTCAAAATTCTTCTTTGAATCGTATCCAATCCCGTCTGTCCAACATATACCGCCTCGGATGCAACAAGGAGCAAATAAATACCCGGCCCATTTAATTCATTTTCATAGTCCTTTATATTTTCTTTTTTGACTTTAATTACGGATATTTTCGATGAATCGCTGCTCATCGTAACGGTGCCCTCATAAGTACCATCCGCTAAATATATTTTTAGGCCGCGCATTGAACAATCACTCCTTGAATTACATTGCTTAGACTGATTTGCTTCTAAATGAATAATTAGAGTATGAAATTACAGAATCGCTGCCTAAAGATTTATCCTCTTCTTTTCGAGCATTTCGTTAATTTCAAAAATAAAATTCTCACTCCAAGAAGCCAATATACATGAATAGCCCTATCCTGTGGATTTCATAAGGTCTGACTCACAAACTGATTTTCAAAGAAGAACCCTTCCGGTGACTGGTTTTGACATTTTTGATCGACGACTCAATTCTTTTGTTTAATTATCCGTTCTTATAGTATAACAAAAAAGTTCTTCATTCGATAAATTCAATCAAAAGCTCCACTCACCATTACCCATTTAAATTATCTGTCCACATTTCACATTGTTGAAGGACTGTTTTCATGGCATCAGCCATTCCTTCCGGTGGATAACGATATTTGTGAAGCAACCGCTTAACCATCCGTCGCATACTAGCCCTTGCAGATTCTTTCAAATTCCAATCCACAGTTCTGGATTTACGTAAGGATTCCGTAAGTTCTTTTGTAATAGCCACCAATTGGTCATTCGTATAGAAATCCTTAACGGCCTCTGGCCTTGTTAATGCGTCATAAAAAGCCAACTCCTCATCGGTTAACCCCAGAGCATTTCCTTTACGATTTGCACTCGCCATATCTTGAGCCATTTTCATAAGCTCTTCGATAACTTCCTCATTGGTAAGCATGCCATTGAGGTAAGAATGCATTGATCGATTCAGCATATCAGAAAACTTTTGCGCTTTAACAAGGTTAGTTCTTCGATACAAATGGACTTGCTCCGCAATCAATTTTTTAAGGATTTCAATCGATAAGTTTTTTTGTGGCATCTTTGAAATTTCCTGCAGATATGCATCATTAAAAAGATTAAACTCCTTATTTGCATCCGTGAACAAATTAATGATGCCATCGCTTTTAACAGCCTGCCGCATCAGTTCATTAATTTGACGATTGATTTCATTTAATCTTAAAGGATTCTTGCCTTCTAGTTTGGTAAGCAAAGAACGAACGGTTTCAAAATACACCTCTTCCCTTCGTTCTTCTGCCGTAGCCAAACTTTTACTCAGAGAAAAAGCTTGTTTCATAATCAGAGATTCTTTTAAAAAGTTTTTCTTTGTGTCTTCACAATCAGGATGGACCATAAAATCCACACCATCACGAATAAGTTCTGCACGCTTTAAGTCGCTTTCCGTTGTCAAAAATTCACGATAATCAAATCCATAAAATAGTTCACGGCAAACCTGTAATTTCTCCTGGAATTTTTTATAAGCAGAATCAGAAATATCCATATTACCGTAGTTTTTCTTATCTCGATCTGTATATTGATTCATCGCAGCCTTAAGTGCAGATGCAATGCCAATATAGTCAACAATAAGGCCACCGGCTTTATCCTTATATACACGATTAACTCGCGCAATTGCCTGCATAAGATTATGACCTCTCATAGGTTTAAAGATATACATCGTCGACATAGACGGAACATCAAAGCCGGTTAGCCACATATCAACGACAATGACAATTTTTAATTCACTATCGTTATCTTTGAACTTATTTGCCATTTCTTCTTTATGCGCCTTATTACCAATGATAGGCTTCCATTTAGCCGGATCCTGGTTATTTCCCGTCATGACTACAGCAATCTTTTCTTTCCAACTTGGTCGAAGTTCTATCATCTTATAATAAATGGACATGGCAATAGACCTTGAGTAACCTACCACCATTGCCTTCCCTGATTGTTCATGTTGCCTATAAGTTTCATAGTGGTCAATAATATCCGTACAAAGAGATGTGATAACCTCATCTCTATCAAGAATGCTTTCTAACCTGCTCAGATTTTGCTTACTTTTTTTGATGGCCCCCGGTTCTGCTTCATCAGCTATTTCCGCATACTTTGCATCAATTTGATCAAGTACCTTTTGGTCGAGATTTAATTTAATAACGCGGCTCTCATAATAAATAGGAACCGTTGCCCCATCTTCCACTGCCTGCGTCATGTCATAAACATCAATATAATCGCCAAAAACTTCAATCGTGTTTCTATCTTCCAGTGCAATCGGAGTTCCAGTAAAACCGATATACGTAGCCTCAGGAAGTGCATCGCGAACTTTTCGTGCATTACCTATAGAAATCTTCCCCGTCTTAGGATTTATTTTTTCTTCAAATCCATACTGACTTCTATGTGCTTCATCGGTCATGACTATAATATTCTTTCTTAAAGAAAGAGGCTCATCTGTTTCTTCAAATTTTTGCATCGTAGTAAATATAATACCATTTGCTACTCTGCCATTCAGCCAATCCATCAAGCCAATCAAATTGGGGAAAGTCCTTTTATCGTTTTCAGATAATTTTCTCTTATCCGCATGAACAGGGGTTTGACGCAAGAAGTCCTTACATTTACTAAACTGCGCAAAAAGTTGATCATCCAGATCATTACGGTCAGTTATAACAACAATAGTAGGACTATTTATCATTTGTTGGATCAACTGGGCATAAAAAACCATCGAAAGAGATTTACCGCTTCCTTGAGTATGCCAAAATACGCCACCTCTCCCATCGCCAGTTTTACCACTAGCTCGCATTGTAGATTCAACAGCTTTATGTACAGCAAAGTATTGATGATAAGCTGCTAAGATTTTAGCCGCTCCACCGCTTTCTTTTGAAAAGCAGATAAAATTATGAATAATATCCAAAAATCTTTTTTTCTCAAACATACCTCGAAACAGCGTTGTGAAATCAGCTAATTTCGTATTTTCATAGTTTCCATCAATCGTTTTCCATTCCATAAAGCGATCAAGACTCGCAGTAATTGAACCGGCCCGGGTTTGAGATTGATCACTAATGATGCAGAATGCATTGAAGATAAATACACTTTCTATTGACTGCATGTAATTTTGAATCTGGAGATAGGCATCTTCTATGGTGACTTCTTCATCCTTTGGCGATTTCAATTCCATTACGACAACAGGAAGACCGTTCAAAAAAATGACAACATCAACCCTTTTGGTTTCATATTCTTTAAAAGTCCATTGATTCGCCACAATAAAACTGTTGTTAGAAATATTGTCATAGTCTACTAACTTCACTAATGTTGATTTTGTTTTCCCATTATCCTGATAAGAAACGGATACACCATTTTGGAGGTAGTCCATGAAAACTTCGTTTTTAGTAACTAAAGCTCCCGCTTCATAAGTTTTTATCTTATAGATGGCCTCATCAATTGCCTGCGACGGCAATTTAGGGTTGATAATTTCTAACGAAAATTTGAGTTGATCTTCCATAATCGGATCAGTAAAATCACGCGAAAAATCAGGCCCATAACAATATGTATATCCCATAGTTTCAAACAATTCTATAATAGAATTTTCATAACTTGACTCTGTATAAGAAGATTCCATAGTACATCCCCCCATTTCTCATAATTTAAAATTAATCAGTCATAATATATAGATAAACAAGAATTTATTTATTCAAGCTCAGTCTCTATATCGTAGTCGTTTTATTGATTTCTACCCGTTTAATGGTGCTCTTCCTAAGAGTTGGAACGTTAGTACTGTTTCAGAAATTATCGATTTTCATGATTCAAAAAGAATTCCTCTATCAAATCGAGAGCGTGCAATGCAGAATAAAATTTATCCTTATTATGGAGCCGCTTCTATAGTGGACTATGTAGAGGGATATCTTTTTGATGGTATTTACCTTCTTCTTGGTGAAGATGGGAGTGTTGTAGATGACAAAGGTTTTCCTGTTTTACAATACGTAGAAGGAAAATTTTGGGCAAATAACCATACTCATATAATTACAGGAAAAAATGGATTCTCTACTGAACTTGTATATTTACTATTTAGCCTTACTAATATGACTTCCGTGGTTACAGGCGCTGTTCAATCAAAAATTAGCCAAACAAACCTAAACAAAGTCCCTGTGGTAATTCCCCCCACAGAGGAATTAAAAAATATGAACGCTATAATACAACCTTTCTTTTCTATGATTCGTAATTTGAGAAAAGAAAGTGGTAAGCTTGTAGCGATTCGTAATTCTTTATTGAAAGAAATCATGTCTGGTGAGATTGATATTTCTAGCGTTGATATCTAAACGGTGCATAAATTCTTGTTTATCTTTTCATTTTCTTCTATTTTATCATCTAGGATTGACAGTATAGATGATATCTTTCTTTGTTCTTCTTTTGATTTAGGAATTTGCACTTGTATATTGCGCATGATTTTCCCAGAGATTTCCTTAAAAGTAGTACCTGACCCCATACCTTCAAATTTTTTTCGATTAGCTACTAATAAATAATAAAGAAACATATAGTCTACACTATTATTAGGTACAACACTTTTGAAACCTTGATTCGTGCATAGTTCATTTTCAGCTATTGCAACATATCCAATTGGTGCTCTTGACGAAAAAAGGATAGAATTTTTTGGAATCAGTTGCGTGGAACAACTATGAAATCCAAGTTGCGTTATATTTCGCTCACCATATGAGATATACCTTCCGGACCTTCCAGCTAAATCTTTAGGGGTGATCCAAGGTATTGTCCCATTCTCATAGTACTCATTGTTTTTGGTAGAAGGAGTTGCTCCACCTACCACCTTTCCCAAATCGTCTATTGTGCAAGTTATCCAATGACTCATCGTCCCACTTCCTATCCAATATATTTTTTATGTGCTAATTTCACATTACTCTGTTTCACCATTGCATACTGAAGCGTTGTATCAATTCGTTTATGCCCAAGTAGTTGCTGTAATTGCTCAATAGGCATGCCTTTATCAATTGCCTTCGTCGCTAAAGTCCGCCGGAATTTATGGGGATGAACTTTTTCAATATGTAATATTTTACCAATCACTCTAACTCTTGACTCTACGCCACCGATGGTTAAGCGATGGAAGGGAGCCTTTAAGGACACAAAAAGGGCTTCATTGTCATCAAGCCGATCTTCAAGGTAAGCTTTTAAATGTATTTTTGTCCGGGCATCAAAATACACGATGCGTTCCTTATTTCCCTTACCGAGAACCTTACATTCTCTTTCGTTAAAATCGATATCTCCCCGATTGAGCAATACTAATTCACCAACACGCATCCCAGTCGAAGCCAATAAATCAAGTAATGCTAAATCTCTTTTCTCTTGACAGCTATCTCGCATTTTCTCCAACTCTTCATCGCTGTATGTTTCCTTAATGCTACTTACCGTCTTAATCTTATGGATACGCCGAATAGGGCTCTTGATCAAATATTCCTCATCTTCCAACCAAGAAAAAAAGCTCGATAAAATCCGGCGTACATTATCGATCGTAGTGCGACTGAGTTGATTTTGCTTTTGATAATTTGTCAAATACTCCCGCAAATCTTCCGTCATCATGTGTATTACTTCTTTTCCAATTTCATTTATCATACGACCTATCGTATTTTGATAGTAAATCAAGGTTTTTGTTGAACAACCTTCAATCCGCTTTGCATCTATAAATCGCTGCAACATCACCTGGCTACTCACCGGAGTTTCGTCCGGATATCCATTGATATAATGGGCAAGTACAGACTCCAGTGTTTTCTGTAAAACCTTCATCTGCCCATTATCTAAGATTGGCAGCATTTGTTGCATTACATCATTCTTAATCATATTTCTCATAATGTCATTCTCTCCTTTTATAAAAGTTCCAGAGAACGACATCAACGGCAGTTCCGCCAGTTATGATGCTCCTGCCGTTGGTAGGAGTTATAAACAAGAATTTATGTGTAGTTTAGATAGTGATATGCGAGATATTAATATTGCCAGATATCAGCTTTGGCAACAAAGAGTCACGCATTGATGATAATACTTTAGATTCCTTATTATTTTCAGCAATTAGTCTATAGTAAGGCTGAACTTGATTTTCAAATGCTTTGAGAGTTTTCTCATCGGGAATTGCAAGCTGAATAGCGTTGAGGATCTTTGTAGTCATACTTGGAACGGCAGAACCAGTATTCATTGCTTCCATATCTTTAGTTCTTAAAAAATGGAAAATGAATTTTGCCGTGTTCGAATGGCGCATCTTAGTATAGAACATCGTGTCTACTGACCAGAAGGGCTCATTTATATATATGATATTGTTTAAAGTTCCTTTTCTAGGAATCAATACCGATTCTTGGTCATATAGGCATTTATCGACATACCTCATTATGCCACCAGAACCATATACGGGAACATTGCCAGCAGCAAGTTTGTTGTGGTTTTTCCCATAACAAACTTCAATAAGTTCGGACAACATACCTTTTTTCCATGTGGGATCAGCATCAATTATGAATGTCTTGTTATAAAAAGCATTTAGCTGCTCCTCTAAATTCTTGTTTATATATTTATTGATTTCAATTTTTTCATCAAGATTTTTCAAAATAGAAGCCACTTTATGCTGTTGATCAAGTGGCAAGATTTTAATAGGCAATCCCCGGATTATTTTCATAGGAATTGTGCGCTGTGTACTTCCATGAGAATAATTCATTACCTCATTTTTGAACTCTTTACTCCTTATAATCTGAAATAAATAATCTGGATCTATATTTTTTCGAGGTGTGATCTTGGCAACATTCGGAGCGAGGTGATACTTACCTTCTTCTCTAATTTGAGCACATTCTCCTAATGTCCCCGTATAGGACAAGACAATATCATTGACATGAAGTTGACTTCTCGGGAGTACATCAGCGACATGCCTAGAAATTTTTTTTACATCATCGAGCTGAAGACATCCATCCTTCAGATTTAATGCTCGAATTGCAATTATTTCGCCATCAGGTATATATTCCATATATTTTGTAAATTCAAATCCAGCAAGTTTAGTGACTTCCCCCACATCGTTTAGCAATACCTGTTTCATAATTCTAAATTCCTACCTTATAATATTTTATACACTACTTTATAATCTTTTTCATCCATTACATCAGTGTTGAAGAATAGCTATGTCTACATTTACTTTTCGTATACCTTTAAAAATTTCCCATTAATCAAAATCAACAATATCCAATATTTCATTCCCTTGCCTTTAGATACGGTATCCAATAGCCCCCAATTGTTTTTTGATTTCTTCTTCCAGCTCATGAGATTTTTTAAACATTTCCGCCAGTTCAGACGTCAACCGCTTCATTTTATCATCAAAGGGTTCTCCGTCATCTTCTTGTTCTTCAATACCGACATAACGACCGGGTGTCAAAATATAGTCTTGTTTTGCGATATCTTCCGTTGTAACGGTTGCACAGTATCCCTTTTTATCGTCCAAGTTTCCAGCAACAAAGTCATTATATGTCTTAGCCAGTCGTTGGATATCTCCTAGTTTTTCGGGATCCCTACTATCCGACAATTCACGAAGTTTTCTTGAAACCATCGTTCCCATCTTACGTGCATCAATAAAAAGTGTCTTCCCTTTTTGTTTTTTCTTCTTATTTAAGAACCAAAGGCAAACAGGAATCTGTGTCGTATAAAAAAGTTGTGCCGGCATGGCAATAATACATTCAACAAGATCAGCATTAATGATATTTTTACGGATTTCACCTTCACCACTCGTAGTCGATGACAAAGAACCATTGGCCAACACCATGCCAATTCTTCCTTCCGGTGCCAAATGCCAAATCATGTGTTCCATCCAAGCAAAGTTAGCATTACTCGCGGGTGGCATACCATACTGCCAGCGTTGATCTTCCTTTAACTGATCTGCTCCCCATGCACTGAGATTGAACGGAGGATTTGCCATAATAAAATCCGCTTTCATGGTAGGGTGTTGATCATTGAGAAATGTATCCTCTGGAATATTCCCTAAATTTGTATCAATCCCACGAATAGCCAAATTCATTTTTGCCATTTTCCAGGTAGTCGGATTACTTTCCTGTCCAAATACAGAAATATCGTTGATTTTCCCTTGATGGGCTTCGATAAACTTTGCAGACTGTACAAACATACCTCCGGCACCGCAACAGGGATCGTATACTCGGCCTTTATAAGGCTGCAATATTTCTACAATAGTACGGACCACACAAGACGGGGTATAGAATTGTCCGGCATTCTTACCTTCTTGTTCTGCAAAATTCCTCAAGCAATATTCATAAGTTCGTCCGAGAACATCTTTTTCATCAGAACCATCCAATTTTATCTTGTTTGTAAAAATATCCACGACTTCGCCCAATCGTCTTTTATCAAGTTCCGGACGGGCAAAATTCTTTGGTAAGATATCTTTCAAGGAGCTATTTTCTTTTTCTATAGCCGTCATTGCCTCATCAATGACTTTTCCTATTTCCGGTGTATGTGCAGCTTCTGAAATGTCTTCCCATCTAGCTCCTTTAGGGACATAAAAAATATTCTCTGATACATATTCATCTCTATCATCTTCAAACCCTTCGCCTTCTTCAAGAAGGGCTTTATACTTTTTTTCAAAACTATCAGAAATATATTTGAGAAAGATAAGGCCCAAAATAACATTCTTATATTCGGAAGCATCCATATTTCCCCGCAGGACACACGCAGCATCCCACAGCTCTTTTTCAAACCCTATATCAGCCGTGTTTATGTCACTCATCTATTAATTCTCCTTCATCCTATAAAATCAAATTTCTTATTTTAAACCTTATTCATTTTTTCATACACCGCTTCACTTTCCATCATTGAATGAAACAATTTATGTCATTAACTATTTACATTATATCATAAATATTAATTGTCTTTTTTTGAATTGATAAAATTTTTGAACAAATATCGGATTCGTTGCCAACTTTTCGCAAAATACCATCTCCATTTTTATTCATAATCTTTAAGTCTGTTGATTACGTCAAAAGCTCTATCATTTAGAATTCCAAATATAGGGTAAGTAAAATAAAAAAAACGACCTGCTGCGATAATCTTATACACTAAGTATGCAAACGGTAAGAATTACGGTTTCACCTAATAATATTCTTCTCATGAAAAAAGGATGTCCCATAACATTAGCCACGAAACATCCTTTTTATTCGAAGTCAAACGATGATATTATTTACCTTCGAAAATTGGTTTACGTTTTTCTCTGCGAAGTCCACCACAACTTTTCCATAACGGTCAATATCTTTGAAGACCAAGTCAAAGTTTTTTAGAAGATAAGTAAGCTCTCATTCCAAAATATTCCCACAAATAGAATAAAGGTTCTATAATAAATGT
>NZ_LUGJ01000047.1:0-10811 GCF_001682955.1 Megasphaera sp. DISK 18 | reverse complement strand
CCAACATTTATTATAGAACCCTTTTTTGTATTCCTATTTTCTATTTAATGTACACGAAAATAGTATTGATTGAAAAAATAACCCATGCTATAATAAGGTCAGAAAGAAGGGGATTTTATGAAGATTGAAGAAGGGACCATTATCGCTATAAAAGAAGCTGGCAGCGCTGAAATCAAAGTTGGCCGCCATTCCGACTGTATCGCCTGCGGCGCTTGTGACGGGGCTGACAATATTGTCGTTACGGCCGTCGATCCGTTAGGTGTCAAAGTAGGGCAGCACGTCCGCTTTGAATTCCGCGATGTCAATATCGTCATCGGTGCGTTTATCTGTTTTGTCATGCCGCTGCTCGTCTGTGCTGCCGGTGCTTTTGCCGGTCATTTCCTGGCCTTGTCCCAAGGCTTTGATACCGTTCAGACCGCTGTCATCGGCGGTGTCATCGGTTTCATGATCGGCGCTGTCGGCGTAAAACTCTTCGACCGCTCGCTGTCAAAAGAAGAATCGTCTAAGCCGAAAATTATTGAAATCTGCTATTAAGGTCATACTGAAAATCGCCCGACCGATGGAAACATCTTTCTTCCACGGCGGGCGATTTTTTGTATATCGGTTGTCATTCAGTAGCTTTGCGGCAAGTCATTTTCGATGGCCAGCTCCGACCCGTCTTTGAGGGTGATGGCCGTGACTTCCAAGATGCTCGTCGTATCGTCGATATTGGCGGAACGGATGAGGGCATACTGCGAAGGAATCAACGGATTGAGGAGAAACTGACTTTCATAGGTGCTCCTTTCAGCCGACGTTGACAGTCGCAGGGGCGACGTATAGAGGACGGCGTTATCGCTCTTGCGGCGCAGGGTATAGACGGCTTTGATGACAGCGATCTGTTCGCGGTCCTGATGAAAGACCGGGGTATAACTCAGGCGGAGAAAGGTTTTGTCCTGGTCGGATACGAGTTTGGCTGATACATTTTGAAGGGTCAATAGGGCGTCTATTTTTTGCCGGACCGGTCTATTGTAGGCGTCGAGTTCATGGTTCATGACGGCTTGCAGGTCACTGATAAAGCCCTTGGCATCGGCAAGGCCTGTAATCCGCCAGGTATCGTCCGGCGTCTTTTCCATGGTGACCGTGCAGGGGACGGAGGCGTCGAGCTGCTCGTTGTAGAGGATAAAGGTGACCGTATTGTCATGGCTCCAGTCGGCGGAATCGAGGTGCCATCCAGAAATCGGAATGGAAAGGCCGGCGCTTTTCAAGGTGTTGCGGAGACTGGTTGCGACGGTGTTGTACTGCTCGTTATCGGTGTTTCCCGCCAGGGTCCAGGTAATATACAGGTCGGCTGCGGAGACGAAGGCCGAACGCAGGGGAGAATGAATGACGCTCAGGACCAGGGACTGATCTTCACGGGCCGTCTTATGCAGGATAAGGGCATCAAAGAATTGACCCGTCAAGGCTTCTTGGTCGACATAGCGGCTGAAGGTTTCGACGTCGCCGTCCTGGACGGAGCGGATGATCTGCTTGGCGGCGTAATCGGGCATCTTCACATAAATCTGGCGGTAGGCGCTAAAGGCGGTTATGATACAGCCTGCAAGGATGAGCAAGGCCAGAACTACTTTGCCGTCCCACAGGGTCAGTACTCTTTTTCTCATAGCATATCCTTTCTAGGGCAGGGTAAAACCTTATTTTCTCATTATACCATAGATAGCCCGTCGGAGTTAGCCTCGTCCCTTTTTTCTTGTCCGAAATCTTCTCTTTTGGTAAGCCGGTGGGGTTAAAATGCCAGGAAGTCTCAAATTATGTTATAATGGTAGCATCATCATCGATAGAAAGGGAGGTTGATGCCTGTGATTACCTTACAGGATGTGAAGTCGGGAACTTCTTACCAGGTAAAAGAAGGAACGACGCTGCAGCAGGTTTACGAGGAATATGGCCCGAAAGGCGATATGCCCATTGCCGCTGCCCTCTATAATAATGAATGTGTCGGCCTCAAGACGAAAGTAGATCAAGACGGCGATGTCGACTGGCTGCCGATTAATTCGATGGAAGGCAATCAATGCCTGATACGGACGGCCATCCTGCTCTTGGTCCGCGCCGTCAGCGATCTCTATCCCAACGGCAAGGTGCTGGTCAAGCATGCCCTGCGAAAAGCCTTGTACTGCGAACTGGAAATCGGCCATACGGTCACCTTCCACGACGTGGAAATGATAAAGACACGGATGCATGAGATTGTCGACCAGGACGAAGGCATTTCCCAGGTCATTGCCAGTACGGAAACGGCCATGGCCATGTGCCGCAACCGCAATATGGAGCGGGAAGCAGAACTCCTTAAGCACGTCGATGTCACCCATATCCTGGCCTATCAGTGCGGGCCGACCTTTGACTACTACATGGGCCCACTCCTTCCCAGTATGGGCTATTTGACCTGCTTTAACCTGCGTCCTTATGCGCCGGGCGTCATTTTGGAAACGCCGACCGTCGGCAATCCCAATGAACTTCCGGAATACAAGGAAATCCCCAAGATGGCCCGTCTCTTTTTAGATGCTGAAGAATGGGGCCGTATCGTCCGCTGCGAATACGTCTATGATTTAAATCATTATATTGAAAACGGTACCATTCAGGACATGGTCGACGTCGCCGAAGCCCTGCAGGAAAAGGAAATGGGCCAGATCGCCGACTATATCGTCAGCCGCCGTCCCAAAATCAAAGTCGTCCTCATCGCCGGGCCCTCGTCGGCCGGGAAGACGACGTTCTGCAAGCGCTTACTGACCCACCTTAGGGTCAACGGCCTGCGGCCTCTGGGCATTTCCCTTGACGACTACTTCTATAATCGGGAAGACACGCCGAAGAATCCCGACGGCAGTTATGATTTTGAATCCCTTCGGGCCATCGACGTCCCCTTGTTCAATCAGCAGATCGATGATCTCAATCAAGGCAAGGCCGTTAAGCTGGCTCGATTTGACTTCGTCACCGGGAAACGCTACTTCGATGATGCGCCGGTTACCTTGGAAGAAGGGCAGCCCGTCGTCGTAGAAGGCCTCCACGCCTTGAATGATTCCCTGACCTATATGCTGCCGCGGTATGAAAAGGTAAAGATCTCCTTAGGCGTCCTGACCCAGATCCGGATCAACGACCACAACCGGATTTCTACGTCGGATACGCGCATCATCCGCCGCATGGTGCGGGATCAGCAGTTCCGTGACCGCGGTCCCATGGCGACCATGGATATCTGGGCCGACGTCCGTCGCGGCGAAGAACAAAACATTTACCCCTATCAGGAAGATGCCGACAAGATTTTCAATACAGCTTTGCCTTATGAACTGTCGGTCCTGAAACCTTATGCCGAACCCTTATTGGAATCAATCGAAAAAGACAGCGTCCACTATGCCGAGGCCCAGCGACTGTTGAAATTCCTGCGTCCTTTTAAGGCCGTCGACGCGTCGGTCGTACCGCGAAACTCCCTCTTGCGGGAATTTATCGGGCCTGAAAAAAGAATTGACAAAGCCTAGTCAGATAGATATAATAGTATAGTCGAGGTAGAAATATGAAACTACAAGTCGAAGAAGCACTAAAAGAAGCGGGGAAGTCATTTCCCTTCTCTTTTGAATGTCCGGCTGCCGAACTGGGTGATGTGGACGAATTTCCTTGGAAAGATGCCACAGTAGCGATCGACGGGACGTATGGATTCGATGGCAATCATATCGTTGTACATGGAAACATACGGGTATCCGGCGGCTACACCTGCAGCCGATGCTTGTCACCGGTATTGGTGGATCGGAATGAAACACTGTCTGAAGTCTATGGTACGGAAGCAGGGCTTCCAGAGGACGTATTGCCCTACAATGGGGAATACATCGATTTGACGGAGACAATTAGAGAAACGTTGATCCTCAGCGAGCCTATGAGGGTGTTGTGCCGGCCTGACTGTAAGGGACTTTGTCCGCAGTGCGGTGCAAACCTGAATGACGGACCCTGTAGTTGTCCTACCGACAATATTGATCCGAGACTCGACGTCTTGGCTCAATTATTACGATCCAAAGAAGAGCGCTAGAAATAACGTACCATGTGATCTAAGGAGGTGCAGACCATGGCAGTACCAAAGAACAGATTATCCCAGACTCGTCAGAAGATGCGTCGCGCAAACTGGAAATTGACAGCACCGGGTTTCGTAGAATGCCCGCAGTGCCACGAAGCAATGATGCCTCATCACGTATGCCCGACTTGCGGCTACTATAAAGGCAAACAGGTTGTCAACAACACAACGGCCGAATAAGGTTGTACATAAAAAAGCCGGTTCATGAACATGGATTCATGAACCGGCTTTTTTGTGTGCTTTTTTATAGGGGAAGCCTGTCTTTTGATATCTGCCTGAAAGGCCGACGGCGTCATTGAATCAGGCCTTGGCCGGTTTATACTCGGCGACCTGTTTTTTTAGGGATTTTAAGAAAGCTTCTGAGGCTCGGGACAGGAGCTGGTATTTTTTCCAGGCGACGACGCAGGAAAGGTACCGGGCCGGCTCTAAGGGGATGTACAGGAGGTCTTCAGCTTGCTGATGGTAGAGGCCGGACATGGCCATGGCATTGGTAAAGCCGTTTTTTATGAGAAAAGAGGCATTTCCGATGAGGTCAAAAGAACCGACGATATTCAGATTCTCTTGTTTGAGAGTGCCGCCGGACCAGGTTTCAAAATCGAAGGAATGATTCGTTCGGCGCGACGATATTAATAGGGGCATGTCGGCTATGATGTCCGGAGTGATGGTCTTGTAATGGCTCCACGGACTGTCACTTTTGGTGATGATGCCGACTTGGTCTCTTTCAGGAAGGGCGATGGATTCAAAGCCTGACGCATCGAAGGGGTCGATGAATAAGCCGAAGTCGATCAGACCGTGGGATAGTTTTTCTTCGACGATGTCGGCGTTGCCCGTAAAGAGGTTGCACGTGACCTGTGGATGCTGGAGGTGGAGGTCCGTAAAAGCATCGGTTAAAAAGTGTGCAATCCGCGTTTCCCCGGCACCGAGGCGGATGCAGCCCGTTAAATCGGTTTGGTCATCGCTGATTTCAGCTTCGGTCTGGCGGACGAGAGACAGGATTTCTTCGGCACGCTGACGAAGATGGATGCCGTCTTCGGTTAACGTGGTATTGCGGTTGGTCCGGATGAACAGTTGTTTTCCCAGTTCCTGTTCCAGATCGGCAATCTGCCGTGATAAGGTCGGCTGGGTAATGTGCAGGGTGTTTGCTGCTTCGGTCATGTTTTCTTCTCTGGCGACGGCCAAAAAGTATTCCAACGTTCGTATTTCCATAGCTACCTCCTCGCATATGACATAATGTATTACTCTTAGTATACGATTTTTTTATGGCCCTTGCAATACATTTAATGAATGACTAGATATTGAATATAACACTTTTACATTCCTAACTGCTTTTGTTAAGATAAGAGTGTCCCAAGGACAGGAGTTCGAAACGTTGAGCAAGGTATTCGCGTCCGTCAGTAAGTTTTTGAGGGAAGCGATGGGAAATCGGATTCCTGGAACACTTTGAAATACAATTAAAGAATGTCTAGGTATTGAATATAACACTTTTACATTCCTGATAATTATTGTTAAGATAAGAGTGTCCCAAGGGACAGGCGTTATACACGTCGAGAGATGAATTCGTTTTCATCGAAAGTTTTTGATGGAAATGTTTGGAAATAAGAAACATGCCTGAAGCGTATGTCTGGAAATAAGATATAAGCTTTTTACATCTCAAGGAGGGTCTGCTAAGATAAGTCCTTGTAAGACAGGCAAGAAGGGAGGCCATGACGATGGAAACAGAATCATGGAAGGATTTAGTCGATGTCGGTTGCTCACCGGACTGTATTGAACAGTACAAGAGACTTACCGACGATGAACAGCGCTTCCTTTACTTGCGTCAGTACCGACGGTACCTGCTGAGTAAGATCCATGACAAGCAGCAGCAACTGGACCGTCTCGATTACTTACTGCATCAGTTAAAAAAGGGAGGCTGATTATGAAAACATTAGTTGTCTATTATTCTTGGTCGAACGGTAATACGCAAAAGATTGCCGAACAACTTCGAATGGCGACGGGCGCCGACATAGCCCGCATTGAAACGGTGAAACCTTATGAAGGCGACTATATGGACGTCGTCAATCAGGGCCAGCGCGAAGTAAACCAGGGCTATAAACCAGAAATCCGGGAGCTTTCCTACGACCTGAAAGACTATGACGTCATCGCCGTCGGAACGCCGACCTGGTGGTACACCATGGCGCCTGCTGTGAAGACTTTTTTGGAAGATCACGATTTTACCGGTAAGACGGTCATTCCTTTTATGACCAACGGCGGCTGGCCGGGACACGTCATCAAGGATATGAAACAGGCCGCCAAAGGCGCTGCCTTCGGACCGTCCATGGAAATTCAGTTTGACAGCAGCGGCGGCAGCGACCTGGTAAGCGATGCCGGCGACATCGACCGCTGGATTAAAGATATTAAACAGAAATACAGTAAATAGGCGCAAGCTTTTAGGAGGGCATTCACATGACATTAGAAGAGCTCAAGAAAAACAGCATCTTTGCTGTTGGCGGAGAAAACGTAGATTATGCACAGTATTTTGACGGCATGAGTTACTTGAATATGCTGTCCCTGAAACAAGTCATCGTCGGAAACGTTACTTTTGAACCGGCTTGCCGCAATCATTGGCACATTCATCACGCCTCAGAAGGCGGCGGCCAGATGCTGTTGGTAACGGCTGGCCGCGGCTGGTATCAGGAATGGGGCAAACCGGCCCAGGAACTTCATCCCGGCGACGTCGTCAACATTCCGGCCAACGTCAAACACTGGCATGGTGCCGCCAAAGACAGTGCTTTCCAGCACCTGGCCATTGAAGTCCCCGGTAAGGATACGAGCACTGAATGGTGCGAAGCCGTTTCCGAAGCCGATTATAATCAGCTTCCGTAAGGCGGTGGCTATGGTTATTAAAGGATATATAAAATTGGTTTTGGCTTTGAGCTTTATGCTGCTGGCCGGAACGCTGTTTATGGGAACGGAAGGAGCCTATGCTATGAGCAACGATACACAATCTAAAAAAGCCGTAAAAATTGTCCAGACTGCCGGTCGCCAGCGTTTAGGGGATTTTGCACCGGATTTTGCCCGCTATAATGATGACATCCTTTTCGGCGAAGTCTGGAGTAAGAACGATGTCCTGGCTTTGAAAGAACGGAGCATCGTCACCGTTTCGGCCTTGATTTCTCAAGGCCTTGTCGATTCATCTTTGAAGTTCCACATGGAAACGGCCAAGAAAAATGGCGTGACCAAAGATGAAATGGTTGAAATCATTACCCAGCTCGCTTTTTACAGTGGATGGCCGAAAGCATGGGCCGCATTTGCCTACGCTAAGGAAGTCTACGGTGATCAGTAAAAGAAAGATTTCTTAATTATTAATGGTAATTATTAATTACCATTAATAATTTTAAGAAAAAAGTTCAAAAGTCAATCCATTGTAATATTGATATATCTCGAAATGTGGAGTATAATACAACCATGCTAAAGATTGATATTGATATTTAATTAGTAATGGTTTTTACATAAAAGGAGAAAAAATTATGAAAAAAGGAATGTTCAAACAAGTATTATCAGCTATGGTCTTAACGATGTCCCTGGCCGGCGGCGCCGCTTTCGTTTCTGCCGATTCGGTTCAGTTCAATGAAAATGGTGATTACAAAGCAGCTGTTATCGAAACGGTACCGACGGCTTCGATGCAGTCCGACTTCCGCGGCTACAGCGAAAACGGAAGCTACCAGGCCGCCATTAATAAAAACGTACCGGCTGCTGTAAAGCATGCTGACGTTCGCGGTTTTAGTGAAAATGGAAGCTTCGCTGCAGCTTCTGCCTTTGAGAAAAATTAATAATCTCGTAACGACGAGTTCATATAGATTGAAAAGATTCCAACCACTCGGCAGCAGGCCATTGGTTTTTAGATAAAAAGGAGATAAAAAAGATGAAAAAAGTAATGTTTAAACAAGTATTATCCGATATGGTTTTGACCATGTCCCTGATCGGCGGCGCTGCCTTCGTTTCGGCGAGCTCCGTTCAGTATAGCGAAAACGGCGACTATCAGGCAGCTATTAACTTGAATGTACCGGCTGTAACCAAGACGGCTGACTTCCGTGGCTACAGTGAAAACCGTGACTACCAGGCTGCCATCAACACCAACGTACCGGTTTCCGTAAAGAGCGATAATGTTCGCGGCTACAGCGAAAATCGTGATTTCGTCGCAGCATCTGCTTTCGACAACAACTAACGTGATTGCATAAAACGATATATTATAAAATTAGAAAATTCTGACCATGCGAATGATGGTTTTTATATAGAAGGAGAGATCTATTATGAAAAAGAACTTTTTTAAACAAGTATTATCGGCAATGGTTTTAACAATGTCTTTGGCTGGCGGCGCTGCCTTCGTTTCGGCTAATTCCGTACAGTATAGCGAAAACGGCGACTACCAGGCTGCTGTTAACCTGAGTGTACCGGCTGTGACCAAGACGGCTGACTTCCGCGGCTACAGCGAAAACAGAGATTATAATGCCGCCATTAACCTCGATGTCCCGGCTGCTGTAAAGAGCGTCGATTCCGTTCAGTACAGCGAAAATCGTGACTACGTTGCAGCATCTGCTTTCGACAACAACTAACCGCTTTACAGCAAGACGCATTGATCGACTAAGAAATTTCAACTACTTATCTCGTAACAACGAGTGTACATAGATTTAGAAAAATCCAACCACTTGGAGCATCCAATGGTTTTTATATAGAAGGAGAGACCTATTATGAAAAAGAACTTTTTTAAACAAGTATTATCGGCTTTAGTTTTGACTATGTCCTTAGCCGGCGGTGCCGCTTTCGTTTCGGCTGACTCTGTTCAGTATAGCGAAAACGGCGACTATCAGGCCGCTGTCAATTTAAGTGTACCGGCTGTTTCTAAGAGTGATGATATTCGCGGCTACAGCGAAAACAGAGATTATAATGCCGCCATTAATCTCGATGTCCCGGCTGCTGTAAAGAGCGTTGATTCCGTTCAGTACAGCGAAAATCGTGACTTCGATGCCGCTCCAGCTTTTGACAATTAATAACAGATAGTGTACAGTTAGGGTACACCTTTGAAATTATTATAACCATCAGGCTCAGCCCTTGGTTTTGATAGATAGCATCAGGCTGTTTGTGCCGTAGAAATGATGCTCCTTATTGAGGATAACTTATGTTTTTTCGTAAGGTAAAAAGGAGGAAATAACGATGTTAGGAAATTTTGCGTACCACAATCCGACGAAACTTTATTTTGGGGACGAGTCCTTAGACTTTTTAAATAAGGAATTGCCGAATTATGGCGAAAATGTCGTCCTGGTCTATGGCGGCGGTTCTATTAAAAAGAATGGCGTCTACCAAGATATCATGGATATTTTGCAGAAGAATGGTAAGAAAGTCGCTGAAATTTCCGGGGTCATGCCCAATCCGACGCTTGAAAAGTTATACGAAGGTATTGAAATTGCCCGCAGCCATAAGGCTGATTTCCTCTTAGCCGTCGGCGGCGGTTCTGTCTGTGACTACACGAAAGCCGTAGCCGTTTCGGTTCACTGCGACGAAGATCCTTGGGATAAATACTTTATCCGCTTTGAAGAACCGACTTGTCCTATCGTGCCCTTGGGCTGTGTCCTTACCATGGCCGGTACGGGCTCGGAAATGAACGCCGGCTCGGTCATTACCAACAGCGAAACGAAGCAGAAAATCGGTCACGTCTTTGCCAGTTCCGACGCCATGCCGAAGTTCTCCATCCTCAATCCACTCTATACCATGACCGTACCGGATTATCAGATGAAGGCCGGCATGTTCGATATCTTCTGCCACATCTGTGAGCAGTATTTCTCCGGCACCGACGATGCGACCAGTGATTATCTCAGCGAAGGCCTGCTCCGCTCGGTCATCCATTCCAGCCGCATTGCCATCAAAGATGCCAAGGATTACGAAGCTCGCAGCAATATTATGTGGTCGGCTACGTGGGCCTTGAATACCCTCCTGTCCTGCGGGAAACCCGGAGATTGGATGGTCCACATGATGGGCCAGGCTGTCGGCGGTTATACCAATGCGACGCACGGCATGACCTTGTCGGCCGTGACCCTGCCGTATTACCATCATATTCTTCCGTACGGCCTGCCGAAGTTTAAACGCTTTGCTGAAAATGTATGGGGTGTACAGCCTGAAGGCAAAACGGATGAACAGATCGCCCGCGAAGGCCTCGACCGCATGGAAGATTGGATGAAGGAAATCGGCGTCGTCTTGTCGATTCGCGACTTAGGCGCTGACGAATCGATGCTCGACGGCATTGCCGACGTCACCATGATTCTTCGTGGCGGCTATAAAAAACTGGACCGCCAAGAACTTATTGATATTTTCAAAGCCAGCCTGAACCGCAAGGCATAAATCAGTACTATCGACTAAAAAAGGGTTCGCATGACAGTTGTTGTTTCATGCGAACCCTTTCTATCAGAGGTTATTTGGTGTATTCTGTACGAGGTTTTGGCCCAGATCATATGCCTGTTTCAGACAGATGGGGCCGGCCTTTTCCTGGTAAGCTTTCTTGTCGCTTTCCGAGAAGACCGACGATTCATATTTCGAGTAATCGCTGAATTGCAGTGTATCGTAGGCCCAAAGGGTCTTCGGAGGAATGCCGAGAATGCGGTGGGCAAAGTCTTCCTGAGCTTCTATGTTTTGGGGCAGGTGGAATTCTTTCGCCTGTTCTTCCGTGACGTTCATGGTATAGATTGAACTGCTACCCGTCAAG
>NZ_LUGJ01000046.1:0-23903 GCF_001682955.1 Megasphaera sp. DISK 18 | reverse complement strand
ACGGGTGGAGGCGACTGTCAGAACCTGTCTGTGTGTGTCATCGCGAGTGAAGGACTTTTCATAACCTCGATAGTTTGAAAAAAGGCAGTCATTGCCGAAGGAGGGGTAAATTGTTAGAAAAATATTTTTCAGATTTTTGATGGTATATTCGATTTGTCTGAAGCTTCTCGTGAATAAAGGTACTTATAATGATAGGGCTGAACTGGAAAAATGCGGATAATCGTATGGCAGGAATTCATGGAATTTCCAATTGGGCAAAAAAACGCAAAGGCTGTCTTAAGCCGTTATATTTTATTCTCAGCTTATTTCACGTATGATGAGGGTACGAAATGAGTCATTCGGAAACAGAAGAAAAGGAGAATAAGTATATGGAAATCATTGCTATTGTATTGAGTTTGTTCTTATTAGTCACATTCGCTTACCGCGGATTTTCGGTCATTTTATTTGCACCTATTTTCGCATTGTTTGCAGCGAGCTTTTCCGGTCTGCCAATCTTACCGGGGTACACGGAATTGTTTATGGCGAAAGCCGTTACCTACATCAAATCCTTCTTCCCGGTCTTTCTGCTCGGTGCCGTTTTCGGCAAGATTATGGAAGAAACGGGGATGGCCCGCAGCATTGCCTTGGAAACGATTCGACTCATCGGGAAAGATAAGGCCATCTTCGCCGTCGTCTTTGCCTGCATGATTCTCTGCTACGGCGGCATTTCCATGTTTGTATGTGCTTTTGCCGTTTATCCCTTTGCAGCAGCTTTATTCCGCGAAGCCGATATTCCTAAACGCTTGATTCCGGCCTGCTTTGTAGCCGGTGTCTTCACGGCTACGATGGACTGCTATCCGGGATCGCCTCAGATCCAGAATATTATCCCGACGATTTACTTGGGAACGACGACCTTTGCAGCTCCGATCTTAGGTTTAATCTGCGGGACCCTGCTGATTATCCTCTGCTTTATTTATCTTGAATTCCGTCGTAAACAACTGGCTCGTTCCGGTGAAGGATACGGCAACCATACCCTTAACGAAACGGTCATCGATCCGGAAGCCAAACTTCCGCCCTGGCAGTTGTCCATTATTCCCCTTATCGTCGTCTTAGTTTTAAACTTCTATTTCTCTATGATTTTCCAGTGGGATGAGTCTTTATTGAGCCCCTTCCGCAGCATGAATGTTCCTCTTCTGGCTAAAGGTGTTCACAATGTCGTCGCCATTTGGGCTCTCGTCATAGGCCTCTTGGCAGCCATTATCATTGCCAGTGCAACAGGACGTAAATTCATGTCCAAAAATACGAGCATCAAAGCGGCTCTGAATGCCGGTGCTTTAGGATCCCTCCTGGCTATTATGAATACGGCTTCCGAAGTCGGTTACGGCAACGTCATCGCATCTTTGCCGGGATTCATGGAAATCGCCGATGCCCTCTTAGGGATTGGTCAGGGCATGCCCCTTTTCAACGTTGCCTTAATGGTCAACATCTTGGCCGGTATTACCGGTTCTGCTTCGGGCGGCCTCAGTATTGCCCTCGATATTTTCGGTCAGCACTTCTTGGCTGAAACGGCAGCTGTCGGCATTCCTGCAGAAGTCGTCCACCGTATTGCCGCTATGGCATCGGGCGGTATGGACAGCCTTCCCCACAATGGCGCCGTCATCACGACCTTGGCTATTTGCGGTCTGACTCATCGTGAAGCCTATAAAGATATGTTTGCCATTACGATCTTAAAAGTTATCATTGCCTTCTTCGGTGTATTCTTCTATATGCTGACCGGCATCGTATAAAAAGAAAAAGTTCGTGAAAAAAGGTACTGACTCAGACGAGGCAGTACCTTTTTCGGCTATTCTTTTAGTTCTGTTGAACATACTCTTCCGATTCGGGTCAGGATGTTCAAGGCATCTTCGCGCTCTTTGGGCGTAAAATCTTTGAAAACCAAGTCATTTAATTCTTCGATTTTCTGCTGCACCGGTTCTCGGATGGCCATGCCGGCTTCCGTCGGTCTGACTCGGATGCTGCGGCGATTTTTCGGGTCCAGGATGCGGTCGATGAGGCCCCGTTTCTGCATTCGGTCGAGGACGCCGGAAATGGTTGAGTTTTCGACGCGAAGAATCGTTGCGATTTCCTTTGGCGTCAGGGTTTCATTTTTCCAAAGACAGGCCAGTACGCCGTATTGACCGGGGGTAATGCCGAATTCGGCCAAGTGTTCGGAAAAAATTAAAAATACTTCATGTTGTGAAATAGTTAGTAAAAAGTTAATACATCTCGTGTAATCCACCGGATATCTTCCTTCTTTCTGAAAATATTTCGTATTACTAATTACTATATATTTTATCATATTTCAGTATATATAGCTATCAATTTTTTTTGAAATAAAAGAAAAGCGGTCAGGATGTAGCAATTCTGTATCTCCTGCCGTATAATGAGATTGATAAAATAAGAAAGCAGGATTCTGGGGGAACCATGAAGCAAAAGAAAATATTTGGATTTGACTACACGGATAATGAGTACATGAAAATCTTTATGTACCTTTTGGTCGGCGGTTCGGCTGCCATATTAGAGTGGTCGTTGTTTTATATTTTTTTCAGGCTGCTGTCGGCGGCCCTTGTTTTTTCCGTACAGACGCAGACTGTCTTAACGGCTACGACCATGGCTTTTGCCTTATCGACACTGTATCATTATATTCTTTGCAATCGCTTCGTCTTTGACAGCGGCAGCCGTTATCAGCGAGGAACGGAAGTATCCTTGGTGTTCGTCGTCAGTGCTATGGGCCTTGGCTGGAACCTGTTGCTCATGTGGCTGTTTACATCGCCGGCATTTTTGGGCTTAAATCCGATGATTTCAAAAATCATGGCCAGCGCCATCGTTACCGTATGGAATTACGTATCGCGCAAAAAGTGGATTTTTAAATAGAAGGGGGTGTCTTTATGGCACAGGCAGCAAGAATTATGGAAATTTTGCAGGAAATGATTCATATCGACAGCGAGACGAATACGCCGAAAGAACGACAGATTGAACAGTATTTACAGAAGTTCTTTGCCGAAATGGATGTTATCAGCGGACTCATTCACGTACCGAACGACCGCTGTGAACGATCCGTCGTCTACGGATTGGTTCGGGGGAAAAGCAGTCGTACCGTTATTTTTATGAATCATCATGACGTCGTCGATATTGAAGTATACGGCAATCTGCGCGACCAGGCTTTTGATCCGGAAGAACTGAAAAAAGCCTTGTCCCATAAAGATATGAATGAAGACGTACGCCGTGACCTTGAAAGCGGAGAATGGCTGTTCGGCCGCGGTTCGTGTGATATGAAAGGCGGTGCCGCGGCTCAATTGGCCGTCTTTGAAGACTATGCTAAACATCCGGGAGAAGCCAGTTTACTGTATCTTTCCCTTCCCGACGAAGAAACGTATTCGGCCGGGATGCGGACAGCCATCACCTTGCTCAATGAACTGCGCAATTCCTATCGCCTGACGTACGATATCCTCATCGACAGTGAACCGAACCGTAAGGTAAAGGACGAGATTATTTCGTTTACCGGAACGGTCGGCAAGATACAGCCGGTCGTCTTTGTTCAAGGTAAACCCGTTCACATCGGACTCTATGATACGGGAATCAATCCGGTAGGCGTCTTGTCCCAACTCATTGCCAATACGGAAGGCAATAAAGAATTGACCGATTCTTGTGAGGGTGAGCAGACACCGCCGCCGGCCTGGGTCTACCTCCGCGACCGAAAGGAACGGTATGATGTTACCCTGCCTCAGCGCGTCGCGGCGGCCTTGAATCTCCTTACGTATCAAAAGACACCGGATGACGTGATGTATGTCTTGTTGGAAGAAACGAGGCGTGCCGTTCACGATTTGTCTCAGAATATGGGGCGGGATTTCCCTATGGATGTCCTCGGTGCTGACGAACTCATGCAGCAGGCCATGGCCTATCCCGGCTTCGATGTTTTTTATCAGGCTGCTAAACAGGCATCCTTTGTATCGCTCCAAGAAGGAAAGAGTACGTATGTTGAAGAAACGATTCGCCTGTTAGAACAGATTCTTGATTTTACCGGCATTACGACGCCCATGGCCGTTGTGGCCTTTGCCCCGCCTTATTATCCGGCAGCTGACAGCATGGCCGCGCAAAATTCGGATTTTACCGGGTTGTTGGAAAAATTGTCCGCTATGGAATCCATCCGGTTTAACCGTTACTTTAACGGCGTTTCCGACTGCAGTTACTGCTGCGTCGATCCGAATTTTAATGAAAAGATGATTGAAAAGAACCTTCTCTTATGGGGGAAAGCCTATCCCTTCGACTTAAACAGCCTTAAGAAACTTCAAATCCCCTTTATGCTCTTAGGTCCTTGGGGGAAAGACCTCCATGAAAGGACGGAACGGGTCAATATCGAAAGTGTATCGAAGAAACTGCCGGCTGTCTTAGATGCGATTCTTTCATACGTTGGGAAAATAGATTCTTAAAAGATATCGGAATTCTTAAGTAATGATGAAAATGCATTGCAAAATGTAACTGTATTGTAAAACAAATATGGTATACTATGAAATAATAATGTCGTAAGCGACAATATTAAATTCAAATAAGAAAGCAGGGATTGATGATGAACAAAAAATCTTTAGTCTTGGCTGCTGTTATGGCAGCATGCTCTGCATCCTTGGCTTTTGCTGCGCCGCAGACGCAGTGGGAACAGGGACAGTGGCAGGTTGATTTGGGCGCCTGGAATACCAAGGCTTCCGTTGATGCTGATAAAGTCGTTGGTGTAGGCGGCGATGTCAGCACAGATACAAACTGGAACTTCCAGGGCGGCGTAACCTATGGTCTTACGGATAAATGGGGCCTTCAGTATAACTACTATGGCCTGAAATCCGATGGCAACAATGAAACTCTCGGTATTGGTACCGACGGTTCTCAGCAGGAAGTAAACGCCATTTACTCTATCAATAAAAACTTTGCAGCCTATGCCGGCTGGAGCCGCATTGAAAATGAATTGAGCGGTCGCGGTTATTCTGCATCCGATACCAACAACATCGCTCAGATCGGCTTGATTGCCAAAGCTCCCTTGGCTGATAAACTCGACGTTTACGCAAAAGGTGCTTTGGGTACCAAGAGTACGACTATGTGGGAAGCCGGTCTCGGCTACCATGTCACGCCGGATCTCGACGTCAACGCCGGTTATCGTTATTTAAACACCAAACTTGGTGATAAAGGCGATTTAAATGACGATGCCAATATTTCTTACAAGGGCTTCATTGCCGGTGTTTCCTATCGTTTTGGCGGCGGTCCTAAGGAAGAAGCTCCGGAACCGGCAGCTCCTGTTTACAACCCGGCACCGGCTCCGGCCCCGGTTTATACTCCGGCTCCGACCCAGGCTCCGGCTAACGACTACTATCTCGAAAGCGTTCACTTCGGATTTGACGAAGATCAGCCTCTTGCTTCTGAAAAAGCAAAGATGGACCACTTCGTCCAGGTTGCTAAAGCCTATCCGAACGACACCTTTAAACTCGTCGGCAATACCGATGCTAAAGGCAGCAACGCTTACAACGATGACCTCTCGAAACGCCGCGTAGACAACGTTGCCGCTTATGCAGAAAGCCAGGGAGTTCCGGCCTCTCAGATGGTCCTCGATTACAAAGGCAAGACCGATCCGGCCAGCACCAATGACACTGAAGAAGGTCGTGCCGATAATCGCCGCGTCGATATTTGGCATCACTACTAAGATTCAGCTTCATCGCTTTGAAATCGTAGATAAAACTCGCATGGCAGATGCCATGCGAGTTTTTATATACGGAATAAGGGCTGACTGGGACTCATTGAAAAAAATTCTTGATTTTTTCAGAAATTTTCTTGCCAAAATCGTTTTTTCACGATATAATAATGTAGCTAACTTAATAAGAGTACTGGTGCGTGGTAATCCGTTGGGGCTTGTGCAATGGGAACCTATGAACCTTGTCAGGTCCGAGAGGAAGCAGCAATAAGTAGATCTTTCCATGTGCCACGAGGAAACCTGGCGGGTTACCATACACGAGTACTTTTCAGTTGGTAAAAGCAGCGGTTAGCTGCTTTTTTTCATATACGGAAGGAAAGGTATCGATGGCATACATTGCACTATACCGTAAATGGAGGCCTAAGGGATTTGAAGATGTTGTCGGCCAGTCCCATATTACGGAGACATTGCAAAAAGCGATAGAGACGGACAAGGTTGCTCATGCCTATCTCTTTTCGGGCCCTCGCGGGACCGGCAAGACGAGTACGGCCAAAATCTTTGCCCGGGCTATGAACTGTGTTCACGGACCGACGGCTCACCCCTGCAATGCCTGTGAAGCCTGTCTCCATATTATGAGCGGTGAATCCTTAGATGTCGTTGAAATCGATGCCGCCTCCAACCGTAGTATTGAAGATATCCGCACCTTGCGGGAAACGATAAAATTTATGCCCGTCGAAGGGCATAAGAAAATTTATATCATCGACGAAGTTCATATGCTGACGACAGAAGCCTTTAATGCTCTGTTGAAGACATTAGAAGAACCGCCGGCACACGTCATCTTTATTTTGGCGACGACGGAACCGGAACGGATTCCCCTGACTATTTTATCGCGGTGCCAGCGCTATGAATTTCGCCGTATTACAAGTGCCGATATTGCCCATCGCCTGCTCTACGTCGCCGAGCAGGAAAAGATTGAACTGACGAAAGGGGCCGCCCATATCTTGGCCGTCCAAGCCGACGGCGGCATGCGCGATGCCTTGAGTATGTTCGACCAATGCGTCAGCAATACATCGGGGGCTGTCGATGAAAAATTGGTCCGCGATTTACTGGGTCTCATAGGAAAAGATTGGCTCTTTTCTCTGTCCCAGGCTATTTTTGACGGGCGAAGCGACGTCATTATCAAGGGCGTCGACGATATCATCCAACTGGGCAAAGAACCGAGGGTGATCCTGACCGAGATTTTAGCCCATTTAAGGGCTCTCATGCTCTGTCAGGCAGCACCCGGATCAGATACGCTTTCGGCTTACAGTGACAGCATGGGGGAACTTCGTAAACAGGCGAAGTCTGCCTCGCCGGAAACTATTTTTCAAGTCGTCGATGTGTTGCAGCAGGCTTTACTGACGGCGAAAACGTCGCCGGTTCCGCGCATTGCCGTTGAAATGGGGCTGCTCATGGCGGCCCGTAAATTAACACAGCCTGTTACTGCTGTTGATACGGGGGCGCATATCCCGAAGCCGGCGCCTAAAAAGCAGCATCACGAGGCGATTCCCGTACCGGAAGAAGACGATTATCAATCGTTTAGTGCGCCGGAAGAAGCCGTTCCCTTCCCCGATGATGAGTTTACATCGGTTCAACGAATGGCGCCGTCTGTCGAACGAACTTCCGGAAAAGATGCTTTGTTTGCGGCTGTCCCCTCAAGGCAATCCAATCAAAAGCCGACTTCTCCGTCGGCAGAACCGACGGCAGCGCCGGCTCATCAGAATGTGCCTGAAACGAAGGCGCCGGCTCAGCCGGCAGCTTCGGATGCAGCTCCTGTCGTATCGGCTGATTATCAGAACGTTTGGGATAAGATGTGTGCCATTCTCGACAAAGAGAAGAAGAAAGCTGTTCTATCCTGTATCCGCAATGGACGCGTCGTTTACATCGGCGATGGGCAGGTTATCGTCGCCTTTAAGACGGCCTTCATGGTTAAACGGGCGAATCGCGAAGATTACTTTAAACTTACCGATGAAGCCTTGTCTTCCGTCCTCGGAGGGGCCTATCATATGCAGGGGTTCCTTGAAGGGGACGATGAGCTGAAGACTTACGAAAAAAAAAAGCATAAATCCGTAGCGGCAGCGCCGGTCGTTCCGGAAGTCCAGGAAGTCGTCCGACCTCCGGAACCGGAACCGGAACCTGAACCGCTGTCGGAAATACCTGAAACCGATATTCAAGCTCCTACAGCCTTGCCCGAATCCGACGAAGAAGTGTGGCAGCCGGCCTCTGTCGACGACATGAACGCCGATGAAAGGGCCGCTCTCGGGCCATTGATTAAAACGGTGGGAGATTGTAATATATATATAGAAAATAAAAAATAAGCTTGAAAGAAACAGGAGGATATCAAATGTTTGGTGGAAATATGCAAGGCATGATGAAAAAAGTACAGAAGATGCAGAAGGAAATGAAGAAACTGCAGGAAGATTTGAAAAAACGCACCGTAGAAGCGACGGTCGGCGGCGGAGTCCTGACCATCGTCATGAACGGTGAAAAAAATGTCGAAAGCGTTCACATCGATCCGAGCATCATCGACCCGGAAGATGCAGAAATGCTGGAAGACCTCATGGTAGCTGCCGTCAATGAAGCCAATAAGAAAGTTGACGACATGATGGCTCAGGAAATGAGCAAGATTACAGGCGGGATGAACCTGCCGGGAATGTTCTAATGGATACGCCGTTAGACAAGCTTACCGAGCAGTTCCGCTGCCTGCCGGGGATTGGCGTTAAAACGGCTCGGAAGCTGGCCTATTACATCGTTCAGCAGCCGACGGGCCGCGTCGATGAATTTATCAATGCCATTCGCGATGCTAAGGAAAATATGCACTTTTGCTCGGTTTGCTTCAACTTGTCTTCTCAGGACCCCTGCCCTATCTGTAGTGATACCAGCCGCGACCATTCGACAATCTGCGTCGTAGAAACGCCGCAGGACGTCCAGGCTATCGAGCGAAGCGGTGATTACCACGGCTTATACCACGTCCTTCACGGAGCCCTTTCTCCTTTGGACGGAGTTAATGTCGAGGATTTGCGCATCCGAGAATTGCTGCAGCGTTTGGGCAATACCGATGTAAGGGAAGTTATCTTGGCCACCGATCCGGATGTGGAAGGAGAAGCAACGGCCTTGTATTTGTCGCGTCTCATCAAGACGGCCGGCATTCGCGTAACTCGTATTGCCCGCGGACTTCCTATGGGCGGCGATATCGAATATGCCGACGAAGCGACACTGGCAGGTGCCGTTGCCAATCGGCAGGAAATGTGAGGAAGGTATGGAATATCTGTCGATAGCCATCGGCGTCGTTATCTTATATTTGGTGCATAAGGTGATTTTGACTCCTATGCGCCATCTCGTGGTCAATGTCATCATTGGCCTTATCGTATTATACGGCGTCAATCATTTCGGCTATCTTTTTGGTTTTCAGCACGTTCCGATTACGCTGGCAACAGGCCTTATTATGGGTCTGTTTGGCCTGCCCGGCGTCGTGCTGGTTACGTTGTATTACACGTTTTTTTAACGTATGCGAAGAAGGGATATCGTGAAATTAAAGAAATGGGCTGTATTGGCCTGTACTGCGGCCTTCGCGGTTTCTGTCCTGTCGGGATGCGGTAACAGCGTATCTACGGAAACAGAGACGGTTTCCAAGTCGAACCATCCCGTAGCCCTGACCTTAGATGCAAATATTACGGCTTTGAATGTAACCAACATCGTTCCAAAAATCTCGGGAAAGCTGGTATCGACTCCGCTGGCCGTCGGTCAGCAGGTAAAAGCCGGTGACGTCGTCGCCCAAGTCGATGCTGCCCCATATCAACAAAGTGTCAGTCAAGCTGAAGCCGAACTGGTAGCGGCATCTGCGGCAGCGGCTCCGACGTATCGGACGGTTACCGTTCCGGACAGCGGCAGCAGCGATAATGGCGGCCGTCGGGCTGAATTGAAAGCCTGGTATAATATGGGGGCCTTATCCAAGGTTGAATACAATCAGATGATGGCCGATTCAGGCGGCGGCACTCAGACTGTCCAGGTTCCTGAAGCGGCACCGGTCAATCAAGAACGAATTGCTCAGCTCCAGCAAGCCATTCAGACGGCTCGCGACATGCTGGGGAATGCGACGATTTATTCGCCTATCGAAGGGCGGGTAACGGCCGTATCCGACAATCCGTCTATCGCCGTTGCCGGCAATGTATTGGCGACGATTCAACAGATGTCACCGTTGGTTGCTACCTTTGCCGTACCGGAAATGTATGTTAAGGCCTTGTCTGAGGCTAAGGGTGCAGGCAGTTTGCAAATTTCCATCATTGCGCCTTCCGGCGAAACGGAAACCGGTGAATTGACTTACTTGGCAACCGAAAAAGATCCGTCAACCGGTTCCTATATGGCAAAAGTTACCTTTAATAACGCCAAGAATCTCTTTGTTCCCGGTGAATTTTACCACGTCCGCATTGCCACGCCGCAGGAAGTTTCACAGATTACCGTTCCGAAGACAGCTGTCCGTACCAAGGACAGCGGTGATTTCGTTTACATCGTTAACAGCAGCGGTTTAGCCGATGCTCGGTCCGTATTGACCGGCGATGAATCGGACGGCCGCGTCGTTATTTTAGATGGCCTTCAAGAAGGCGATATTGTCGTTTCCGATCCGCCTGATTCACTGGAAATCGGAATGAGTGTAAAGTCATAATTTCAAGGGAGGGTGAGGCCAGTGGGCAAAGATGAACATCAGAGCAGTTTATTGAAATCTCTGGAAAAAAGCCTTGATGTCCTCGATTTGTTCGTCGAGTGCAATACGGGGATGACCTTAAAGGAAATCGCCGAGCATACGGGCCTGAACACGTCGACGGCATTCCGCATTGTAAACACGCTGGAACGCCGTCAATACCTGACTCGCAGCGATGCATCCAAGAAATACCGCCTGGGACCTAAGGCGCTGGCTCTCGGATACTCGTCGCACTGGACGGAAAATGTGGTCACCTTGGCTAAACCTTATTTACGACGTTTACAACAGTTGTTTAATGAAACGGTCAGTATCTATATTGCGGAAGGTGAATTTCGCATCTGCCTCGATCATGTAGAAAGCACTCACTCACTTCGACGGGTCATTCCTATCGGTGAGTCCCTGCCCCTTTACAAGGGAGCTGCCGGCAAGGTGCTTTTGGCCTGGGCTCATGATGACGAACGCCAAGGCTATATCGATAAATACGGCAACATGTCTGAAGAAGAGTTTGCTTCCATTCGCCATAACGGCTATGCCATTACGCAGGATGAAAGCGAACATGGCTTGTTTGCCCTGGCTGTTCCTATTTTTAACTTCGAAGGGCAGGTCATTGCTTCCTTGACAATTGCCGGTCCGTCTATGCGTTTTTATGACTCTATTCGTCAGAAGATGCTGTTTAAAGCCAGTCAATTTGCTAATGAAATTTCACATTCCTTAGGATACCGGAAAAAATCATGATAGGCTCTACTTGGACGCCCCGGGAATTTTTATCCGATGCCGTAACCGTTGCCCAAAGGCTTCTGGGACAATATCTTGTTCATAAGACTCCGGAAGGCCTTTGTGCCGGACGAATTGTCGAAACAGAAGCTTACGGTTGTACCTGTGACGGCGTAGCTGACGACGGCTCTCATAGCTTTCGCGGCCTGACCGGCCGAACGGCTCCCATGTTTCATAGGGGCGGTATTAGCTACGTTTACTTGATCTATGGAATGTATTCTTGTTTCAATGTCGTTACCGGTCCGTCCGGACAGGGGCAGGCTGTCCTTGTTCGCGCTGTCGAACCGGTCATTGGAATGGAATTGATGGCCGAGCGCCGCAAGGCTAAGAAGCTCGGCAAGAACCTGACAAACGGGCCGGGGAAGCTCTGTCAGGCGTTTGGAATTACAAGAGTGCATAATGAGCTTGATTTAACGGGGCCCAGCCTTTATATCGCTCATGATGACACCGGGTCTGCCGTTGATATCGTGCAGACGACGCGCATTAATATCGATTACGCAACTCATGGAAAGCATTTTCCCTGGCGTTTTTATATTAATGACAATCCTTATGTATCTAAGGTGCTGTAACTTTTAGGGGGAGATTACTATTATTCAATTCAGAGAATTTAGATTAGAAGATAAACCGCTCATCGATGCCTATTTTAATGAAAAGCGGTATGAACAGGCCGACGCGACCTTTATGACCTTATTTGCTTGGCAAAAGCCCTATGAAATCCAGTGGGCCGAAGAAGATAACGTCCTCTATGTACGTTCCGGCCGCGGTAAAAAGCAGTTCTGGATTCCGCCTTTTGCCCGTAAAGACGGCAGTTTTGTCAAAGGCGTCCTGCGCATGCATGAATGGTTCGAAGAACACGGCTATCCCTTTCTCATGAAGGGCGTTACGCCGGCCGCTGTCGAACGAATCAAGGCCCTCTGTGAAGACTGTTATGACTTCACACCTGACCGGGACAATTACGAATACGTATACCTGACCCAGAGCCTGATCAACTTATCCGGTAAAAAATTCCGTCAGAAGAAAAATAATCTCAATCACTTCCGAAATCAATATATCGGTAACTGGGAATATGTGCCCATTACAGAAGATATCTTTGACGAATGTCTCGAAGCCGAAAAGACTTGGTATAATCAGCACGAAGACGGCGATGACGACGATGAACTCTTAGGAGAACGCCACGCTATCGAAACGGTCTTTAATAACTGGTCGGTACTGCAGCCGACGGGCGGTGCTATCCGTATGTATAATAAAATCGTGGCCTTTTCCATCGGTGAAATGCTCAACGATGATACGGCCATCATCCATTTTGAAAAGAGTGATCCTACGATCCGCGGTCTTTACCAGGCCATTAACCATGAATTCGTCGTCCACGCTTGGGGCCATACGACCTACATCAATCGTGAAGAAGACATGGGGATTCCCGGCCTGCGCCATTCCAAGGAATCGTACAATCCCGACCATTTCGTAGAAAAGTACGACGTCACGCTGCGTAAGAAATAAGGGGGCTTTTTTATGGATTTCCGCTTGGCATCTCCTGAAGACCGAGGTCTCGTCGAAAGCCTTTGGGACTATTGCTTTGAACATCGGGAAGACCCGTTCTTCCAGTGGTACTTTAACAATTTCTATCAGCCGGAAAATGTCCTCATGGGTTTTCAAGATGATGAGATGGCCTGCCTGACGCACCTCAATCCCTACACACTGTCCCTAAGGGGCAAGGCCATTGATACGTCTTATATCGTCGGCCTTGCCACCCATCCGGCAGCCCGTCGCGGCGGCATTGGCGGTAAATTGTTGACAGCGGCCTTAGTTGAAATGAAACGACGCGGCCATTACGTCAATATCCTCATGCCCAGTAAGGCCGGTTTCTATCAGCCTTACGGCTATGAACTCTATTGCCATCAGTGGAAAGAAACGCTGCCCCTTGAAGCCCTGCGCCCGTTGACGGATCGTACCGTTCGCTACGCCTTCGTCAACAGCAGCGACCAATGGCCATACTTGGCAGCCGTGTATGACGGCTATACGAAGGGGCTTTCCGGCTATGCCCTGCGCGATGAAAAAAGCTGGCGCAGCCATATCGACGCTCAATTGGGAGAAGGCAATATTGCCGTCTGTTTCGATGGCGATACGCCTATTGGATATGCCTTTTATCAATTGGGACAACCGACGATTGTCAGTGGTGAATTTGTTTACACCTCTCGTAAAGGCAAGGCCGGCCTTCTCGGTTACATGTATAACCATCGTTCTCAAGGCGAAGCCTTTCAGTGGAACGAAGGCATTCACGACCAGTCCTATCGCTTCTATCCCGATGGAAAATCGGGCCATGAAACGATGCCCTTCATGACCGGCCGCATTGTCGACGTCAAAGGGGCTTTGGAACAGCAGCCGTATCGAAGTGACGGTACGGTTACCTTCCATACGGAAGATCCCTTGGCCGATTGGAACTGCGGCACCTTTACCTTGACCGTAACCGATGGCCGGGGCATTGTTACCCGAGAAATGTCAAAGGATGCTGATGTTACCATGCCTATCGGAACTCTGGCCTTATTGGTCTTTGGTGCCATGGACGTAAACGACCTGGTATTCAATGAAAAACTCCAAGGTTCGGATACGGCCTTAGAGATCTTGCAGGACTTGTTCCCTACAGAAAAAAACTGGATCAACGAATGGTATTAAAAACTTTTATGAATGCTGTCTCTCCGGGGGCAGCATTTTTGATATCGGATACGGCCTTCGACATCACTCTTTGGTAAGATGGAAATGAAACGGGTTTACATTGATTGATATAACAATAATAGCGGTAACTATGCCGATTTTTATTTTGAAATCGTCCTTTGTTTAATGGAATAGTAAACTTGTAAATGACTCATTTCTTATCATTTGGCGGTTTGATTTTTATGTTTTGTTCAAAATACAGCAGCTATGGAGGTTCGCGTGGGTAATTGGGTTCGTCGTCATAAGAAAAAAATTATACGAGGCTTCGTGGTCTTCTTAGTATTAGCTGCAGCCCTTTATGGACTGTGCTTTTATATGAGCTACAAGGCTGCCGATATTTTTAATAAGACCGTTGCCGAACGCCAATTGTTCCCGGGGACGGTCACGGTGGAACGACTGACAGCGACACCGGGTGGGACCGTTTCCTTTGAAAACCTGCTCTGGGTCGATGAGGACGGTAAGAAGTTGGTAGAGGTCCCGGACGGAGAGTTTACCGTCAAGATCAGCGATATCCTTACCGGGCGCATTGGAACCCAGACACTTGAAACAGTGACCCTGAATAATGCCTACCTCCACCTGATTTTTAACGATAAGATGGAACTTCAGCACATCAAGTCTAATCCCGGCGACAGTGATAAAAAGGGGAAGAAGGTCATCGAACTTACGGGACCTAAGGGCAATCGCCCCTTTAACTGCCGTGTCGTACTGCATCACAGCGTCATTGAAGCGGAATCGCCGGACCGTCACTTTACCATGGAAGACGTCGATTTGGATGCGGATATCCATACTAAGGGAAAGACCGATATCAATCTGTAGGCCGGCCCCTTTTCCGGAACCGTGGCGGCTAAATCTCTTCGCATCCGAGGCAGCATTGATTTTGCACCGGAAACGCCGCAGTATGACTTATTCCTTCTCCTGACCGACTGCAATCCGAAATCCCTCGGCGCCGGTCTCGATATCGACGATCCGGCGACCGTATCGGCTGACATAAAGGGCCCCTTAGATAAACCTGTCATCGACGGGATTTTGACGATGGATAAGCTCGATATTACGACCTTAGTATTTACCGACGTCAAAGGTCAGGTTCACTATGAAAAAGGCCTTCTTGATATCCGTGATGTCACGGCCGGTGTTTTCGGCGGTTCTATGAAGGGACGGGGACAGGTCAATTTAGATGATAAATCCTACACGGCGGATATCGTAGGGACCCAGCTTCAGGGGAGCATTGCTGCCCATGACCTGTTTTTGCGCTGCGATGTCGACCTCAATCTTCATATGGAAGAAAATCGCACGACTGGAACGAAAGCTGTTTATGGAGATTTTTGGTCCGGCCCGGGACGTTACCATGGCCTTCCCTTCCGAGGCATTTCCGGTTCCTTTGCTCAGGATGGTAAAGACCTCCATTTCCAAGATGTCGTCGTATCCATGTTCTTCGGTGACGTTTCGACAGATGCCTTGTCGATTGTCGACGGTAAGGTCCACATGGGAACCATCCATGTCGAGTACAAGGATGGCAGTCACAGTCATCATAAGGGCCCTTGATATAATTAATTAATATTGATTTTTTGTGGAAAATAGCTTAAACTATATTTAAGCATCTTCCAAATGTGTTATAATATAGCTGGTTAAATAAAAACCAGTTTTGTGCGAGTTTAAAGATAAAGACCTATAAGGAGGTATTACTATGCTTGATGCAAAAGTAAAAGAATTAATTAATGCTCAGATTAATGAAGAATTTTTCTCTGAATATTTGTATTTGTCCTTTGCCAACTACTTCTATGACAACGGTCTCGACGGCTTTGCCAACTGGTACGATATCCAGGCTCAGGAAGAACATGACCACGCCATGTTGATGCGGACGTATCTGCACAACAACGGTGAAAGAGTTATCTTTGAAGCCGTTAAACAGCCTCAGAACGACTTTGCAAGCGCAGAAGCCGTCCTCAAAGAAGGCCTGGCACATGAACAGTATGTAACGTCCTTGATCAATAAAATTTATCATGCCGCTGACAGCGTCCATGATTACCGCACCATGCAGTGCTTCGACTGGTTCGTCAAAGAACAGGGCGAAGAAGAAAAAAATGCCGACGACCTGCTTAAAAAATATGAACTGTTTGGTAAAGATGCTAAGGGCCTCTATTCCCTCAACCAGGAATTACTGGCTCGTACCTATGTAGCTCCGACCTTAGTCTTATAAGATAAGGAATCGGCTAACTACTATTTCTTTACAAATACATAGCGTATATCAGGTGCGTAAGCTCAATAGAGAAGTCCGGTGAAAGACCGGTGCGGTCCCGCCGCTGTAAGGAGGAGCCCGGCTGCTATGATGCCACTGTACGAACGTATGGGAAGGCGCAGCAAGGCTGTGATTCCGAGCCAGAAGAACTGCCTGGTTAAAAATCACCGATTGACCTGCGAGCGATGGGGATGGCGATTGATAGTCAGAACTTACGACGATATAGACTAGGAAGAGTCTCGCATGATGTCATGAACATCTGTGCGAGGCTCTTTTTTTATGGGAATCATTCGATGGTGAACGCTTAATGTATATAATTTTACTTTTTTATTTAAAGGAGAGATTGTTATGCGTTGTAAAAAATTGAAAACCGCCTTGATCCTGTCCCTGGCTATTACGTCTATGGGTGCCTTCGGCGCCACGTCCTTTGCTGCCGGCTATACCCTCAATCCGGAAGTCAAAAATCCGACACCGGCCTTAAAGCAGGCCGCTGAAATCGGCGTCCGTACCTATAACAACCCGGCTATGCAGAACGTCGCCAATAAAGACGCCATTTTGGTACTCAGTTTTGGCACGACTTATAAAGACAGCCGCCAGAAGACGATTGATAAGACCGTTTCTGACATTCAGGCAGCTCATCCGAATCAAAAAGTCGTCGTAGCCTTTACGTCTCATATCATCGTCGACCGCATTAAAGCCAAAGAAGGCCTTGATATCCCGACGCCGGAAAAAGCCTTGGAACAGCTGAAAGAAGACGGCTATACCCGCGTTGCCATTACCTCCCTCGATGTCATTCCGGGCATGGAATACGCCTACGATTCGGCTATTTTTGACCTCTATAAAAATGACTTCAAGAAAATGACCCTCGGTACGCCGATTCTCTATTGGATGGGCCAAGAAGATCAGCGCGACGACGTGGAAGAATTCGTCCAAGCTTTTTCGACCCAGTTCCCTAAGATCGGTGACCAAGAGGCCGTTCTGGTCATGGCCCACGGTACGCCCCATCCGGCTAACGCCTACTACTCCGTCGTTCAGAACCGTCTCGATTCCGCAAAACTCGGCAACGTTTACATCTATTCCGTCGAAGGCTGGCCTCACTTGGATACGGTCATCCCCATGCTCAAAGCTAAAGGCATCAAACACGTTACCCTCATGCCGATGATGATGGTTGCCGGCGACCATGCCAACAATGATATGGCCGGTACCGAAGAAGATTCCCATAAGAGCATTCTTGAAAAAGAAGGCATTACCGTTACCCCCTATATTCACGGTCTCGGTGAAAACGATGCCATCCGTCATATGTTCGTCGAACGGGCCGATGAAGCATGGAATGCCCTGGAAGCTGAATAATTTGACTTCTTGGAATTTTTTCATACAAAAATAGTCCATCCTTTTCATGTATTATTCCACTCCAACCTTTTGTATACTGAAATCACGAAGAACACGTCATGAAACGTGAGATATAGGAGATGGAAGACATGAAACAAGTGAAAATAATTACAGCTCAAGAAGCGGCAATGCTGGTAAAAGACGGCGACGTCGTAACGACAAACGGTTTTGTTGGATCCGGTCAGCCTGAAGCCTTGACCAGTGCCCTTGAAGAACGGTTCTTAGAAAGCGGTGCTCCGAAAGACTTGACCCTTATCTACGCTGCCTCCCAGGGGAATACCGATGGCCGCGGCGGCGATCACTTCGCCCATGAAGGCATGCTGAAAAAAGCCATCTTAGGTCACTGGAATGCTGTTACCGCCCTCCAGGCACTGGTAAACGACAATAAGATTCAGGCATACAACCTGCCCCAGGGGACTTTGGCTCAGTATTTCCGCGACGTTGCAGCTCACCGTCTGGGCACGATTACGCACGTCGGCCTCGATACCTTTGCCGACCCCCGCATCAGCGGCGGCCGCCTCAATGACGTTACCAAAGAAGACTTCGTCAAAGTCGTCGAAGTCGACGGTCATGAACAACTCTTCTATCCGCGTATGGATATGAACGTCGGTTTTATCCGCGGCACCTATGCCGATGAATGGGGTAACGTCGTCATGAGTAAGGAAGTGTCCCCCTTTGACGCAACGCCTTTAGCACAGGCCGTTCATAACAGCGGCGGCACGGTTGTCGTCCAGGTCGAAAAAATCGTCAAAGGCGGTACCCTCGACCCGAAATTGGTAAAAGTACCGGGAATCTATGTCGACTACCTCGTTCAAGTTGACGATGAGGCGAAACGCCAGCAGTCCTTCGACTGTGAATACGATCCGTCCCTGACCGGCGAAACGACGATTCCCGTCAAAGCCCTCGATCCGGCTCCGCTCAATGCTAAAAAAGTCATTGCCCGCCGGGCGGCTCTCTTGCTCCTCAACATGAGCAATGAAGCGGTCATCAACTTGGGCATCGGCATTCCGGAACTCGTTTCTTCCGTTGCTAACGAAGAAGGCATCGGCGACAGCCTGACCATGACCGTCGAAGCCGGGGCTATTGGCGGCATTCCTCTCGGCGGCGTCCGCTTTGGCGCCTCGGTTAATGCCGAAGCCTATATGGACCAGGCTACACAGTTCGACTTCTACGATGGCGGCGGCTTGGATCTGACCTGCCTCGGCCTTGCTGAATGCGATAAAGACGGCAATATCAACGTTTCTAAATTCGGTACGCGCATTGCCGGCTGCGGCGGCTTCGTCAATATCACCCAGAATACGAAAAGCGTTGTCTTCTGCGGTACCTTTACGACGGGGAAACTCCGCGAAGAAATCAAAGACGGTGAACTCCACATCCTTCAGGAAGGGAAAGTCAAGAAATTCGTTCCCGAAGTCGGTCACATTACTTTCAGCGGCAACTATGCCCGTAAACATAAACAGCATGTCCTGTACATCACGGAACGAGCTGTATTTGAAATGAAAGAAGACGGCGTCCACCTTACGGAAATTGCACCGGGCATCGATCTTCAGAAAGACGTCCTCGATCAGATGGGCTTCACTCCGATTATCGACGATGTCAAAATCATGCCGGCATTCCTCTTTAGAGATGAACCGATGGGCTTGAAACAAATGAAAGAAGATTTGAAAAAATAAGCTGAATCGCGATATAAAACAGGCTCCATGAATCATGGAGCCTGTTTTTCGTTGCCGGCATATTTTATTATTTGGATAAGGATACGGTCCGTTCAATGAGGGGCTTGTACGTTTCGTATTTCTTATTGAGCGCGTCCTTGTCGTACTGGCGGTACGACGGCTGGTTTTTCATATTTTGGAAGGCGTTGAGCAGCAGTGAATGAAGGCGATTGCTGTTGATGATGTAGAATGAATCGGCATCGTTATGGATGTTCCGCTTGTTCTTTTTCAGGAAACCTGTCTTGTAGTTGGAATAGAAGGACAGGTCCTTTCCCCTGTAGAAGCCTTCATTAACGGAGGGCAAGAGGACGCCCATGGTCAGCTTGGGATTCTTTTCCATGTCCTCGAGAACGCTTTTTATGTGGGCTTTTCGCTCTGCTGCCGTCAGGTTGTATTCGATATCGGTCAGATAGATATATCCCGATTCGACGTAGCGCAGGAGAGACGTCGTCGGTATCATGAAGGTGATTTCTGCGGCATTGAGGACTTCTTCCCAGGTTACGCACAGGCGTTGAATGGAAAATGCCCGTTCCGGCGATACGTTTTGGCTGATACTGTCGAACACTTCGTGGGGCAGGAGAAATTCAAAACCGATGGTCAAGTAGAAAAAGAAGCGCGTCGTCGCATAGAAGGCCGTGCGGTATCCCAATTCATCGAGGCCTAAAGAACTTGCCGTTGACATGATGGGTCTCTGTTCAGAGCCGGTGAAGCTGAATTTTTCATAAATATCCCATACCATGGATTCATCGAAGATATAGGTGCACATCTTAAAGCGCATTTGCGGGTCCAACGCATATTGAACGACGAAGGATCCTTTCAAGATGATGAGGTTGGCATTGGCCGATTCCTTCATGTCGTAAAAGACAAAGTCAATATCGAGGTATTCATCTAACGTGCGATAAAGGTTAATCAAAGCTTCCGGGTCGGCTTCCAATTTGTCAAGGTCCAGTCCGACACGAACGACGAGCTTATTTTTGAACTGAAGTCCTTCGAAATATTTCCAGAATCGGGAACTGCAGATGGTAGTGAATTCGCCGAGTACCAAGAGTTCACCGTCTTCTTCAAGATTCTGGATGCTCTTTTGCAGGAGGTCTGCTAAGAAAGCCGAAGTATCATGGTGGCCCGTAACGACTTTGATGGACGGACGATTTTCTTTGCTTTTCGGAGCCCGGTTTTGATGTAGTGTCGTCCGATATGCTGAGCATAAGTACTGGCTGATTTCAAAACCCAGGTCTTCCGCTTGTTCCGGAATGGGGAAGGATTTGAAGAACTTATCTTCCTTCTTTTGCTTGACGATGAGTTCGGCAAAATACTGCCCCATATCTTCATTTATCCGCTCTACATAGCGGGAAGACGGTAGTTTTGTACCATTGCTCCACTTATTGACATAAGAAACGTCATAGCCGACGACGTCAGCCAGGGCGATAAATTTAGCCTGCGTAAAGGAAATGAGCTTTTTTAACGTTGCAGAATATCCATCTGAAATCATAGTGGCCTCCTTAGAATGGATTTTTATATTGATGTAGGAATCTACATATCTTTCAATATGTTATGAAAATTATTCATTCGCTGTATAAATTAAGTTCAACAAGCATGTACATTTTATCACATACCACGGACGATAACAACGAATTTGACAAAAAAATTCACAAGGACTTAATTCTATGCAAAAAAGGGCAAGCCTTTCCTGTTTTGTTCCAAGTCGGTCATTTGTATACTGTAGTCACAATGTTGGTTCAAGACGAACCGACAAATAGAACATAGTTAGTTACGATTAGAACTATATTAGGAGGCTTTCATTATGGATTACAAAAACATTAAATTCGTCAACGAAGAAGGTATCGGTATTTTAACAATCAGCCGTCCCAAGGCCCTCAACGCTTTGAATACAGAAACGGTTACGGAATTGAACGACTGCGTCGGCAAAATCGAAAACGATGAATCGGTCAAAGTCGTCATCATTACCGGCGACGGCGCTAAATCCTTCGTAGCCGGTGCCGACATCGTAGAAATGTCGACGAAGAACCCTGTTGAAGGCCGTAAATTTGGCAAGATTTCCCAGGATACGTTTACTCGCATCGAAAACCTTCCTCAGCCGGTCATCGCTGCTGTCAACGGTTTCGCTCTCGGCGGCGGCTGCGAACTCGCCTGCGCCTGCGACTTCCGTTATGCTTCGGACAATGCAAAATTCGGCCAGCCTGAAGTTGGTCTCGGCATTACCCCGGGCTTCGGCGGCACTCAGCGCCTTCCCCGTGTCGTTGGCCGCGGCTATGGCAAAGAATTGATCTTCCGTGCCAACATGATCGATGCTAACGAAGCTTATCGCATCGGCTTGGTCAACAAAGTCGTTCCCCAGGCTGAATTGATGGATGTCTGCAAACAGACGGCTAAAGAAATCATGGCTAATGCACCTATCGCTGTACAGCTCGCTAAGACGGCTATCAACCGCGGTATCAACTGCGACGTCATCACCGGTATCGCTTATGAAGACGAAGTCTTTGCACTGTGCTTCTCCACGGCCGACCAGAAAGAAGGCATGGACGCATTTGTAAACAAACGTGCTAAAAACTTCCAGGGCAAATAATCATCACCCATAAGCATAAAATAGGGCGCCGTTTGGCGGCGTCCTTTTTTATAAATATTAAGTATGGCATAAGAACTATTTTTAGGAGGAACACCTACCATGGATTTTAAACTTACCGAAATGCAGCAAGATATCGCAAATCTCGCCAGAGATTTTGCTGAAAAAAAATTAGCTCCCACTGTAAAAGATCGCGACGAACAAGAAATTTTTGACCGCGCTATCCTCGACGAAATGGGTACCCTCGGCCTTCTCGGCATTCCCTGGGAAGAAGAAAACGGCGGCGTCGGCGCTGACTTCCTCAGCTTGGCTGTTGCCTGCGAAGAAATCGCTAAAGTCGACCCCTCTATTGCTCTCAGCTTCGAAGTACACACCATGCTCTGCTCCTGGCCGATTTGGAAATTCGGTACGGCTGAACAGAAAGCGAAATACCTCAAACCCTTGGCAGAAGGCACGAAACTCGGCGCATTCGGCCTTACCGAACCGAATGCCGGCACCGATGCTTTGAATGGTTCTACCGTTGCTGTTAAAAATGAAGACGGCAGCTATACCCTGACCGGTTCTAAAGTTTTCAATACCAATGGTGGTGAAGCGGACGTTACGGTCGTATTCGCTTCGACGGATAAATCCCTCGGTGCAAAAGGCATGAGCGCTTTCATCGTTGAAAAAGGCATGGAAGGCTTCACTTACGGCAAAAAAGAAGTTAAAATGGGGATCCGCGCTTCTGTACAGCGTGAACTCGTATTCCAGGACGTTAAAATCCCGGCTGAAAACCTCCTCGGCAAAGAAGGCGAAGGCTTCAAGATTGCTATGATGACCCTCGACGGCGGCCGCGTCGGTGTCGGTGCTCAGGCACTCGGCATTGCAGAAGGCGCTTACAATGCTGCTCTCCAGTATGCGAAAGAACGTACGCAGTTCGGCAAACAGATTGCAAAATTCCAGGCTGTCAGCTTCATGCTGGCTGATATGAAACTCAAGATCGAAACAGCCCGCCTGGCCGTTTATAAAGCTGCTTGGAAAATGTCCCAGCCCGACGTTAAATCCTATTCCGTCGATGCTGCTATCGCTAAGAAATACGCATCCGATGTCGCTATGCAGGTCACGACCGATGCTGTACAGGTCTTCGGCGGTTATGGCTTCACCCGTGAATATCCGGTCGAACGCTACATGCGCGATGCTAAGATCACTCAGATTTACGAAGGTACCAACCAGGTACAGCAGATGGTCATCTCCGGTGCCATCCTCCGCTAAGTTTTAAACCTTACTTTCTCCTCAACAAATAATGATATAGAATAATAGTATATAACCGCTTACATAAAGGCCCTGACAAAACCTCCGTCAGGGCCTTTATTTTCGCTGCTCAATGATAAGCATGCTCATTATGCATGAATCGGTTGACAAGGATGACTTCATAAGGTAGAATAAAACAAAAATAAAGCTTTGTTGCTAAATACCTAACTATGTTTACCCTATTATTAATCATATATTTGAACCATTCACAGAGGAGGAGTTAACATGAAAGACGTAAAATTCTATCAGCTTGAAGGTAAAAATGTAGTAGCATTACTCAGCGGTATCGTAGAAGGCGCAACGCCGATTGCTGTCGGCTCTGTCGACGCAGCTAAAGAAAAACATATCCCTGACGTAAAACGCGTGGGAGATACCATCGAAGTTACCGTTGGTTCCGTAGAACATCCGATGCTCGAAGAACATTACATCGAATGGATTGCCTTGGCAACGGACGACAAACTGGAAGTTAAATTCCTGAAACCGGGCGATGCTCCGAAAGCCGTTTTCGCAGCTGTCGATTCCGGCGTCGTATATGAATCCTGTAATCTCCACGGCATCTGGAAAGCCGAATTCTAATCCATAATGCATCTTGTAAGGCCCGCCTCTTTGAAGCGGGCCTTTTTTTGTATATCTTTTCTACATATAGTCTTGACAATTCCTTTACACGGGAGTATACTGAATAAGCTGTCAGGGAGAAATCTTAAGACAGTCCGGCTGAGACAACAGCCGACGCGAGTACGATTTGAAAATTTTTCAAAAACGTGCTTGACAAGCTCCTTCGAGTT
>NZ_LUGJ01000045.1:0-963 GCF_001682955.1 Megasphaera sp. DISK 18 | reverse complement strand
GTGCCAACTAAATCATCCACCGCGAATGGACGTGAGTGAGTTTTCCTCGCTCTCGTCCATTTATTTTTTTTAGTTTCTTAAGGACGTCCATAGAATTCGGGCACGAAATCTTTCGAAATTCCTGAATCCAAAGGCGACTCGTTTCAATACTTTTATCTTGTTGTTCATCCCTTCCGTAAAGCCGTTCGAATACACTTGCGTCAGTCCATTTAAAATAGCTTGTCTCCAATCTTTAAAGGTTTTCAATACACTGCTGAATTCGCCTACGCCACTTTCTTCGACTAAATGTAACCATTGAGTTAAAAAATGTGTTACGGAATCCGGTTCTTTCATGGAAAACACCTTGAAAAAGGCTTCTTTTAGGGCATATGCCCGTTGTAGTTCCGGAGATTGTTTCAAAATCTCATGCAGCCGGTCAAATTCCTCCGCTGTTAGGTTCTTCCCTTTTTTATTCAGGATATGCTTGTTTCGTTTGAAGTAAATCCGTTTTTCTCGAAAATGGTTCTGCACCTTTTTCCGCACTCGTTCCAAGGCCCAGATGACCAGCCTTTGGATATGGAACCGGTCTCCAATGATCGTTGCATAAGGAAACATGGTTTGAACTACACGACGGAAAAGAGGAGACAGATCCATTACGACAAATTTTACCTTCATCCGTTCTTTGCGCGGAAAACGGCTAAAATAATGAATCATTTCCAGGGTATTCCGATTCGGCAGAATATCCAATATTTCGTGAGTTCGAGGGTTATTGACCGCCACCTGATACCGCTGTCCACGGGCATTTCCTCGAAACTCATCTAAGGAGAGTATTTCCGGAAGTTGTTTGGGGGGCGGGACGGTAAGCCTGTCAAAGTACCGAATGACGCTGGATACGGAAATCCCCTGCATCTTGGCAATCGTTTTAAAGCTGATTAATTCAGAGCAGGCCTTCTGGATTCTCCGGATGACATCCTGAGAGCGACG
>NZ_LUGJ01000044.1:0-25248 GCF_001682955.1 Megasphaera sp. DISK 18 | reverse complement strand
TTTCTATACGCGCCCGTAACCGGCACGCCCCGCCTCCCTTGCTGCCGGTTACGGGCGCGTATAGAAAATGCCGTTAAACGAGAATCATCTTGTTTAACGGCGTTTTATCATGTCTGAAACAGCTTACGATGGCGTGATTTTCCTTTAGTCGTGGACGATGAGTTCGAGGATATCGGGACGGCTGTAATGGCCGGCGGCGTCGAATTCCATATGGCGCAGGGCGACTTGATTCATATCAAGGTCGGCATAGATGATGGCTTCCTTATCCCAAACGGGTTCGGTGAGGTAATGGCCGCAGGGGTCGATGATGCAGCTGCCGCCGCGGCAGGTATTGTCGCTTAATTTGTCGACGGCTCCCTTTTCCACTAAATCGGAGGGATACATGTCTTTCGTAAAGTACTGGTCGACGTTGAAGACGTAGCAGTGGCCTTCGATGGCGATGTGCTTGATCGTGTCCTGCCATTCGGGATTGTCGTTGGTGTTAGGGGCCAGATACAGGCTGACGCCCTTTTGGTAGAGGGCCGTCCGGGCCAGAGGCATGTAATTTTCCCAGCAAATGAGGGATCCCATGGGTCCCCACGGCGTCTGGACGATGGGAAAATACGTCGACGGGACGTGGGAATCGGCCCAGATATAGCGTTCGGCGCCGGTGGGTTTAATCTTCCGGTGATGGGCGGCTAAAGTTCCGTCGGGCCCGAAGATGACGTTGCTGCAATAAAGGGAGTACGTCGTTTCATCCCGTTCGGTAATGCCTAAGCTGACGTAGATGCCAAAGGCCTTGGCGGCTGCGGCAACGCCTTTCAAATCACGGCTGACGACGACAGACGCTTCGTAGTAGCGCTTCCAGTCGGCCCGTTCGGCTTCGGAACGACTGCCGACGGTAAAGCCGAAGGTCAGGCCGTAGGGGTAGCAGGGCACCAAGGACTCGGGAAAGACGATGAGCTGGGCGCCGTTTCGTCCGGCTTCTTCGATTTGTGACACGACTTTTTCCAGCGTCGCCTTTTTGTCGAACATGACCGGCGAGGCCTGGGCAATGGCGGCCCGTAATGTTTCCTGTAAGATTCGCATATATATCCCTCATTTCCGTTTTTCTTTTAGTATACTTGAAATGATACATTTCGTATAGATTATTTTATATACAAAAAAACTTCGAAATAATTCAGGATTATGGTATACTAAATGAAGAGGGAGCTTCCTCTTCTGCAGTTTACGGACCTTTATGGATAACGACTGTACCCCTTTGGGGCTGCCGTCGTTGTCCATTTTTTCATATAAGGAGGCATTATGTATCTTATCGTCGATAATCATGACTCATTCACTTATAATCTGGCCGACCTGGTCGCTGAAACGGGACGCGACGTCGAGGTCCGCCCCTGCGATGCCCTCGGTCTCGGAGAAATCGCCGCCATGAAGCCCGAAGGCATCATCATTTCTCCCGGTCCCAAGGGGCCGTCCGATGCCTGGCAGTCTCTGGCCATCGTGCGGGAATTCGAAGATACGATTCCCCTCCTCGGCATTTGTCTCGGCATGGAGGTCCTGGCCTATGCCGCCGGTGCTTCCGTTACCCGCGGCAAAAAGCCGATGCACGGCAAGGTGACGGCCATTCATCACGACGGAAAGGGCTTATTCAAAGGCCTGCCCAAGACCTTTTCCGTGACCCGCTACCATTCCCTGGTCGTCCAAAAAAGCAGCCTGCCTCCGGCTTATCGCGTCGACGCTGTCAGTGACGACGGCGCCGTCATGGCTCTGTCTCATAAAAAACGGCCCCTCTTTGGCCTGCAGTTCCACCCCGAAGCCCTGCTCTCGGAACACGGCTCCGATTTGATCCAAGCCTTTTGCCGCCGTGCGGAAGAAGGAGGCCCTGGCCATGACTGAACCCTATATCCGCCGTTCGAACCTGCCTTATACGGCCAGCCAAATCTTTTCCCTCTTTGCCGATGAACCCGATGCGGCCTTCCTCGATTCTTCCCAGGAAAACAGTCTTGGCCAATACGCCATTATCGGCCTCATTCCCTATCATACGGTTTCCGTCGAAAAGGGGCGCCTTCGCGTCGACGGCAAGTACCATCCGGGAACGGCTGAAGCCTACCTCAAGGCCTACTTAGGGCGGCATCACCGGAAAAATTACAGCGACCTGCCCCTGACATCGGGAGCCATCGGCTACGTCACCTATGACTACGGCATGAAGCAGAATGGCGTAGTTTCGCGGCACACGCCAAAAACCGCCATGGCCGACATGAAATGGGTCTTTTACGATTTTTTCATCATCGAAGACTTGAAAGACCACAGCCTTTGGTTCATTGCCAACGGCCAAACGGAAGCGGCACCGGAACTTTGGGCGCGAATGGAAAATCTCATCCGACAGCGCATGGCAGCCTTCACGGCTCCGTCCCTGACCGAAACCTATCCTATGGGAATCCGGCCGGACTGCACGCCTGATGAATACGCCCTGGCCCTGCGGAAATTGATGACCTACCTCGTCTCCGGCGACGTCTACGTCACTAACTTCACCAGCACCCTGACCGTCGACAGCCCTTGCCCGCCGTACACCTTCTTTTCCCGTCTGCGCCGGGATAATCCGTCGCCCTTCGGAGCGTATTTGCAGTACGGCTCGTACCAGATCATCAGTTCTTCCATGGAGCGTCTCCTTCACATCGAAGGGCGCCATATCGAAACGCGACCCATCAAGGGCACCCGACGCCGAGGTGAGACGGCGGCTGAAGATGCCGCCCTTCGTAAAGAATTGGCAGCTTCACAAAAAGACCGCAGCGAACTTTTGATGATTGTCGACCTCGAACGAAACGACCTCCACAAAGTCTGCCAGCCCGGCAGCGTCACGGTACCGACCTTATTTTCCGTCGAAGACTACGCCTCGGTCTTCCACTTAGTTGCCAGCGTCACCGGCATCCTTCGCCCGGACCAGACTGCCATCGACGCCCTGACGGCCCTCTTTCCCGGCGGATCCATTACGGGAGCGCCCAAGAAGCGGGCCATGGAAATCATCGACGAACTGGAAGCCGGCCGCCGTCAGCTCTACACCGGGACCATCGGGTATTTATCCCTCGACGGAAATTGCGATCTCAACATCGTTATCCGCACGGCCGTCCACCAAGGAGACACCTACTATATCGGCGTCGGCGGCGGCATTACGGTCGAGTCGGACCGGGACTTTGAGTATGAAGAAATCTGGCAGAAAGCCAAGGCCCTGCTCACAGCCTTGAAAGGGGAAAACTTTTACTATGAACCTTACCTTTGATGACGGCTATCAGTTCGGCCTCGGCGCCTTTGAAACCCTGTCGCTTGTAAATGGACAACCTATTTGGTTGGAAGCCCATGAAAAAAGGTTACTCCGAACCCTCGCCTGGCTGGGAATCGCCCTTCCCCTTGATTGGAAGGAATCGTTTGAAGCTTATGTGAAAGAGCTGGGGACTGATAGGGGTGTGGTAAAGATCTTAGCTTCCGATAACAATGTGTGCTTCACATCCCGTGCCAATCCGTATGAACATCTGCCGTCCCGACCGGGATTCGTCCTGGCCCTGTCGGACATCTGCCGCAACGAAAGTTCGCCCTTCGTATATCATAAGACCTTTAATTACGGCGATTCCATCGTGGCCAAACGGCAGGCCACAAAACGAGGTATCGACGAGCCGATTTTCTGCAATACGAAAGGCGACCTTGCCGAAGGGGCTGTGAGCAACCTGTTCTTCATAAAAAATGGGCAGCTTTATACGCCGCCCATCGAGGCCGGACTCTTGCCGGGCATTGTCCGCGCCTACGTCTGTCATCGCTATGACGTCGTCGAAAGAGCTATCCGTCCCGATGAGATTCCTTCCTTTGACGAGTGTTTTCTTACTAATTCCCTCATGGGCATCATGGCCGTCCGCCAATTCGGTTCTCACGCCTTCCCGGTCTCGGAGAATACCCGAACGGCAGCCTTGTTCCGAACCTACTTGAAAGATCGCCTCGGCCCTTTCCCCGGTTCCTTATAAGACCAGCTCGTGGAAGGCCTGGCCGTCCATGTCTTTCCAGGTGAAGGTCTGATTTTCCCAGACGAGATAACTGTTCGGATTGCTGTCTTTCGGGAGCGAGGCCGAACCGGGATTGAGGTAGTAATTATCCCGGCCAAAGGGTTCCCAGACCGGCAGATGAGTATGGCCGTGGAGCAGGATGTCGCCCTTCTGGAGCGGCGGCAGGCGATGGGTATTATAGTGGTCGCCGTGGGTCGCATAGACGACGAGTTTCCCCTGGGTCAAGATGGCATAGGGCGCCATGATGGGAAATTCCAAGACCATCTGGTCGACTTCGCTGTCGCAGTTGCCGCGGACGCAGAGGATGGCATCCTTCTTTTCGTTCAGCATGGCAAAGACTTCTTTGGGATTATAGTCCTTGGGAAGGTCGTTGCGCGGTCCGTGATAGAGGATGTCTCCGAGGAGAACAAAGCGGTCGGCCCCTTCTCGTTCATAGGCCTCGAGGAGACGGCGGCAGTAATAGGCCGAGCCGTGAATATCTGACGCGATGAAATATTTCATAGTATAACCTCCCTGTGCCCTTTTGGCACGCTTCATGTCGTAATCATCTCATGGGACGCAAGTAGGGGACCGCTAAAAGACGGCTATTCCCTGGTTGCGTATCTTTTTTTGTGTGTCTTTAGTATACGGATTTTTAAGGGAAACTGCAAGTAAGGATGGCTTCCGGAAGATGAGTTGAGGCTTGGTTATATAATAAAACAGGGCTTCCGATAACTTGATATTATCGAAAGCCCTGTGTCGTAGAGCTCATGCTGTTTCACTATTTTTTTATAGTTCCGTAATTTGAACTTCTTTTTCGATGGCGGCGACCTTTTCCGGATCGACGACACCGCGATGATAAATTTCCCTCACCACGGAAATTTTTAGCTATACCGTCAAAAACCCGGCCCGTATAAAGGTGTAACCATTTACACATTCGGCGAAATTTGTTATATTAATACGGTACTTTTTTGATTAGAAGGGAGCCTGTCATGAATCTTACTATCTTGGGCACGGGCAACGCTACCGTTACCCAATGCTATAACACCTGTTTCGTCTTAGAAGAAAAGGGCCAGTACCTCCTCGTCGACGGAGGCGGCGGAAACGGCCTCCTGCAGCAGCTGGAAAAGGCCAATCTTCGCTGGCAGGACATGCGGACGGTCTTCGTCACCCACAAGCACATCGACCACATCCTGGGCATCATCTGGCTCATGCGCATGATGTGCCAATCCTGGCGGCGCGGCACCTACAACGGCGAAGCCACGATCTATGCCCACGACGAAGTCATCGGCCTCCTGCGCTCCATGGCGACGTCCCTCCTGTCTTCTAAGGACAGCCGCTACCTTGATGACAAGCTCCATCTGATCACCGTCGAAGACGGCGATACACACAGCCTCATCGGCCATGACGTCACCTTCTTCGATATCCGTTCGACCAAGGCCAAGCAGTTCGGTTTTGCCATGGAACTGGCTGACGGCCGCCTGACCTGCTGCGGTGACGAACCGTGTCAGCCCTGGGAAGAAGACTACGTCAAAGGCAGCAAGTGGCTCCTCCACGAAGCCTTCTGCCTCGATGCCGACGAAGCCATCTTCCACCCTTACGAAAAGAATCATTCTACCGTCAAAGACGCCTGTGAATTGGCCCAGCGCCTGGACGTCCAAAACGTCATCCTCTACCATACGGAAGACAGCGACCTGGCCCATCGTAAGGAACGCTATGGCGAAGAAGGCCGAAAGTATTACGACGGCAACCTCTACATTCCGGACGACCTGACGGTCTTCACCGATTTATAAGACATCCATCTATTTCAAAAGCTCGTCGATGTTCATCGGCGGGCTTTTTTTGACGCTGCGAGCCAAAGTTTCCCGCGTAAGATCATCAATCAGTGATTCTCTTTATTAAAGGGCATCCCGATTTTTCCCTCCCCCTTTCTCAATCTGTTCAAGGTGAAATGCCTTCACTCGTCGAACAACAGGTGTGAACTGCCCGTCGTAACCGGCTCTAAGGAGAGCCGTTACGCAAAAAAACACCAGCCCCGGTAAAGAGCTGGTGTCATGGTATACAATCTTACTTATCGAGTCTTCCGACGGTAATTTCTTCGACGCGGTTATTTTCGACTTCGATGTCGATGCCGAGATCAGACCTTCCGGTGACATAATAGATGTAATGATCGTCACGGATGGCATCGGGTTCGCCGTAAATGGTTTCTACTTCGGCGATATCCATGCCGACGCGAACGCCGTCAGCCGTTTCCCAGCCGTTATTGGCCGAGACTTCAATCTGATGGACGCGGTCGTATTTTAAGTCGATGGATACGGAGTTTCCATATTCATATTCCGTATCTTCTGTCGCCCGTTCTTTTTCCATGTGAACGTCGACCTTAGTCGGCATGCCGTACATCGAGCGGATGACCGAGCTTTCCGCATCGAAGGGAATGCCGCCGATGCGAAGGGCCGACTGGGGAACGGAGGCAAATGCTGCCGTAGCTGCCGCCGTCAAAGCCAGGGTGAGACCAAAGATTTTCCACGTTTTCATTATCATTACCTCTCTTCATTCATAGATTGCAGTTCCTTAATAAATTAAGGCTATTTTAACACAGGGACGGTCAGAAATCAAACGACCGACTTGTCCGCCCTACGGATACGAAGCGAGAAAGCACGCTTAGCCTTGGGCTTTGGCCGTTACACTGCGGCTCAGGACTAAACCGACGGCGATGACGCCGACCGCCAGGAAAATTTGGATGGCCAAGGGAGCCCAAGACCCGACGGAGGACTGAATCATGGGGCCCAAGATTTTGTCGTGACCGATCATGGAACCTGCCGTCCATCCGAGGAGGCCGGCACCGGCGTAGAGGATGACCGGGAAGCGGTCCATGAGGCGGCCGATGATGGTGCTGCCGCCGACGATGATGGGGATACTGACTAAGAAGCCGATAGCGACCAAGAGGAAGCTGCCGTGAGATGCGCCGGCAATGGCCAGGACGTTGTCGACACCCATGGCGGCGTCGGCGATGATGATGGTCTTGATGGCGCCCATGAGGTTATCCGAAGCCTTGACGTCGTCGTGGTGTTCTTCCGGAACGAGGAGCTTGACGGCAATGGGCAGCAGGATCAGGCCGCCGATGACCTGCAGATACGGAATGGTCAGCAGCCAGACGGCGATGAAGGTCATGATCAGGCGGATGATGACGGCACCGGCCGTACCGATGAGGATGGCCTTTTTGCGCAGCGCCGGCGACAGCTTATTGGCTGCCATGGCGATGACGACGGCATTGTCGCCGCCGAGAAGGATGTCCAGCAGAATGATCGTTCCTAAAGCCGTAAAAAATTGCATTGATAATAATTCCATATTCTTCTCCTACTTTCTGTGAATAAAACAAAAGAGACTCCCGCATGGTATCAGTCAAACTGGTATCATGCGAAAGTCTCACCTATTGCATCAGCAATGCTGCCACCAGCCGGTCAATTACGGCACGATGTTGATGGACAGCTGGAAGGTTACTCCCCTTCGCTATTTTATTACGGGATAAGTATAGCAGAAGGATACTCTTTTTGTCAAGATTACAGCGGCCATCGATTCTTATCTGCCATATCTATATTAAAACTATTTATGCTATAATAAGAACATGCATATCATTGGAGGTGGTATCTATGAATACAACAATCGGATTCATCGGAACCGGCGTCATGGGAACGGGCATGATCCGCAATTTGCTCAAAGCCGGTTTTCCGGTCAACATCTACACTCGTACCAAAAGCAAGGCCGAGGCCCTCATCGCCGAAGGCTGCCAGTGGTTTGAATCGCCGTCAGATGTAGCGGCTGCGTCGGACGTCGTCATTTCCATCGTCGGCTATCCCAAAGACGTCGAAGAAGTCTATTTAGGCGATAAAGGTATCTTGAAGGGGAAAAAAGGCGGCACGGTCATCGACATGACGACGTCCAGCCCGGCTCTTGCCAAAGAAATTTATCACAAAGCCAAATCCTTGGGTATCGACGCCCTCGATGCTCCCGTCTCCGGCGGTGACGTCGGCGCCAAAAACGGGACCCTGGCCATCATGGTCGGCGGCGACGAAGCTGCTTTTAAGGATATGAATACTGTCTTTTCAGCCATGGGCAAGACCCTTACCTACTTCGGCCCCGCCGGCAGCGGCCAGTACGCCAAGATGAGCAACCAGATTGCCATTGCGTCCAACATGATGGGCGTCTGTGAAGCCATTGCCTACGCGCAAAAAAGCGGCCTCGATCCGGAAAAAGTCATCGCTACCCTGTCGTCGGGCGCTGCCGGTTCCTGGTCCCTGGCCAATTTGGCACCGCGGATGATCAAAGGCGATACGGCTCCTGGATTTTTCATTAAGCACTTCATCAAAGACATGCGCATCGCCCTCGAATCGGCGGCTGAAATGAACCTCGACCTGCCGGGCCTGACCCTGGCTAAAAAGCTCTACGACCAATTGGCCTCTGACGGCATGGAAGACTGCGGCACCCAAGCCCTCTTCCAGTGGTACGCAAATCAGAAATAGGCCTTTCTCATCTGAAAAGGCATGCAAAGGAGGTGGCCGCTGTCATGGCGGCATCATCGAAGAAACTCTATGGTATGAAAGAAGCCTGTGAGCAGACGGGCCTTCCTTATGAAACCCTGAAATATTACTGCAATACGGGTCTCGTGCCCAACGTCAAGCGGTCGGACAACAACCGCCGCGTCTTCGACGACCACGACATCGCCTGGATCAAGAGCCTGACCTGCCTGAAAAAGTGCGGCATGACCATCGAAGAAATGAAGCAGTACCTGGCCTACTGCCTGCAAGGACCCGATTCCATCCCCGTCCGCAAGATCATGCTCGATAAGAAGCTGTCCATCTTAAAGGAAAAACAACAGGAAATCCAGGAATCCATCGATTACATCGGCTGGAAACAGAATTTTTACGACGAAGTCACGTCGGGAAAGCGGGTCTATACCAGCGACCTCCTGCCGGAATATAACGACGACGAAGACGATCCGGCAGACGACTAATCCTTGCCCTTGCCCACAACGCAGGGACCTCACCCGAAAGAGGTCATGAAACTCTCAGGAGGCACACCTTGACTATCATCGAACTTACGGAACGGACGCCCGACGTCATCGAAAAACTGCTGGCCGTCTGGGAAAGCTCCGTCCGCGCGACCCATCTCTTTTTACCGCCCGGCGCCATCGAAGCCATCAAAGCCTTCGTCCCCCAGGCCCTGGCCGTCGTACCGAAGCTGATCATCGCCAAAGACGACGGCGGCAGCCCATTGGGATTTTTAGGAATTGACGATAAAAAGGTAGAAATGCTCTTTGTAGCCGACGAATACCGCAGCCGCGGTATCGGCTCGGCCCTCCTCGGCTACGGCATCGAACAGTACGGCGTCAACGACTTGGCCGTCAATGAAGAGAATCCCTTAGCCCGCGGCTTTTATGAACACTTGGGTTTTATCGTCTACAAGCGGACGGAATTCGACGAACAGGGAAATGCCTATCCCCTGCTCTACATGAAGCGGTCCTGAAGACGGCTCTTGCTCCCAACAGAAACGATCTTCTAAGCTTAGCCTTCGCCGGCTATCCGTAGGAGGTCGTTTTTTTATACCCTGCCGGCAATCGGCCTTGTGGCTGCCATATCATCGCTTACGCATAAAAAATTCCGAGCGATCATCTTTTGGAATCACTCGGAACATAGAGATAGCTGATTTTAGAGGACGCCGTCCTTACTTTGAAGGGTTCTTTTTAAAGTGGTCGCCGTACTGCTGCGATGCGGGCTCAGCCTGTCGGCATCCGTGGGTAAAGGCCGGATGGTACAGGAGGCTTCGGTCGTAAGGACCTTCGAGGACCCGTCCGACGACGATGAGGGCCGTCTTAGAAACGCCGTGCTGGCGGGCCGTTTCAGCAAGGGTCGCCACCGTGCAGGGATAGACTTTTTCATCGGGCCAGGAGGCCTTGTAGACGATGGCTGCCGGCGTATCGCCGTCGTAACCGCCATTCATGAGTTCCTTTTGCAGGCCGTCTAAGAGCGAGGCGCTGAGGAAGATGACCATCGTCGCCTGATGAGCGGCGTAGTCGGCGATTTTCTGCTTATCGGGAACGGGCGTCCGCCCTTCCATGCGGGTGATGATGACCGATTGGCTGATGCCCGGCAAGGTGTATTCGGCCTTGAGAGCTGCAGCGGCGCCGCAAAAAGAGCTGACGCCGGGAACGACGTCGAAGGCGATATTTTTTTCAGCGAGGATGTCCATTTGTTCACGGATGGCTCCGTAGACCGAGGGATCCCCCGTGTGCAGGCGGACCGTCATCCAGCCCAGTTTTTCGGCCGTTTCCATAGCGGCGATGACGTCTTCTAAGGTCATGGACGCACTGTCCAAGATGACGCAGTCCGCTTTGGCATAGGTCAGTAATTCCGGGTTAACCAGGGACCCGGCGTAAATGATTTGATCGGCCTGTTCCAGCAAAGTCTTGCCGCGGACCGTAATGAGATCGACAGCACCGGGACCGGCACCGACAAAATGTATCATCGAACTTCCCCCTTCTGATGGACGGCCAATAAGTCTTTGGCCTGTGATGTATAACCGAGGACGCCGTAGACGTTAGAGAATAAGACGGCCCCGGTACGGATAGCGCCGTGGGTGCGGGCCTCCAGATAGTGATCGATTTTTTGGCAGACGGCTTCCATGACCGGCGTCAAAAGCTGGGCTTCAGAGAGAATCCGGACGGCTTCATCGGTAGTCAGGCTGTCGTAAATTTCCCGGGCTAGGTCGCGGGAGGCGCCGGCGAAGACGGCTTCCAGCGCCAGGAGCGTCGTCCGGCCGTCGGCATAGCGGGAATGGGTATTCATAATGCCTTGAGCTACTTTGATCAATTTCCCGATATGGCCGATGAGGAGGACGTCGGAGAACCCCTTATAGACGGCGTAGTCCAGCATTTCGCCGACGTAGTTGCTGATGGTCACCCGCTGACGGACGTCGATGCCGAGTTCATCGCGGCTGAAGTCGACGCCGTAGTTGCCAAAAAAGGCTAAGAGATGAGACTCTCCGGCAGCCCGGCGCGAATCCATTTCGGTATGGATCGTGTCGACCAGGGCCTGTTCGCTCATGGGATCGACGATGCCCGACGTCCCTAAAATGGACAGGCCGCCGACGATGCCGAGACGCGGATTAAAGGTCTTTTGCGCTAAGACGTCGCCGCCTGGAATGGACAGGGTCAGCTTGAGGCCGCCCGTGTAACCGCATTCTTTAGCAGCATCCGAAAGGGCCTCTTCAATCATGCGCCGGGGCACGGGGTTGATGGCCCATTCGCCGACGGCGCAGGCCAAGCCCGGTTTGGTCACCTTGCCGATACCGGGACCGCCGGCAACGACCATGGCGTCGCCCGTTTTTTCAACGGTGGCAAAAACCAAGATGCCGTCGGTAATATCGGGATCGTCACCGCTTTCTTTGCGGATGGCGCAGGTCACCTTCCCCGGTCCGAAGGAGATCTCTTCGGGCTGCAGGTGGAGCACCTCCCCTTTTGGCGTCGTGAGGGCTACGGCATCGACGCGCTTTCCCGTGAGGACCATGACCGCCGCTGCCTTAGCCGCTGCCGCCGCACAGGACCCGGTCGTATAGCCGCAGCGAAGTTTCTTTCCGTCTTTAATGGTAAATAAATCCATGGTCTTCTCCTTTTCGAAATTTCTATTCCCCATCGTCGTCGGGCAGACAGTCGATGGGAACGATGAGGGGCCGTCCGTCTTTTGTCCTTACGATTTCGGCATCGATAGCAAAGACATGGCGCAGCATAGCCGGCGTCAGGACGTCGTGAGGCTTCCCTGTCGAAACGAGGCTTCCCTCTTTCATGATAACGACTTCATCGGCGTATTGGTAGGCCTGGTTCATGTCGTGAAGGACGATGACGACGGTCTTCCCCCAATTTTCATTGATGTCGCGGAGAAGCTTTAAAATGCGCAGCTGATGGCGGACGTCAAGGTACGTCGTCGGCTCATCGAGTAAGAGGATAGGCGCATCCTGAGCCAATAGTACGGCCAGCCAGGCCCGCTGCTGTTCGCCGCCGGAGAGGTGCTGCATGGCCCTTTTTTCATAGCCCTGAAGGCCGACGGCTTCGATGGCCCTGTTGATGGCTGCCTGATCGTCCTTCGTCAGCGGCGACAAGAGCTTTCGATAGGGAAAACGCCCCATGGCGACTAAGTCGGCTACGGGAACATCTTGCGGAAGGTCATGGGTCTGAGTCAAAAAGGCGATTTCCCGCGACAAGGCTTTACGTGAAAAGGACCGGACGTCGCGGCCGGACACTTCGATAGAACCTCCGGATACGGGAATCATGCAGTTCACGGCCTTGAGTAAGGTACTCTTGCCGCAGCCATTGGGACCGACGATGGCCGTAATCTTGCCCTTCGGAAGGGACGCCGTCATGTCGTGAAGGATGGTCTTGCCGCCCCGTTCGACGACGAGTTTGCGAATGGTAATGGCATCCACGGCTTACACTTCCTTTCGCAGGAGAAACAGGAAAAAAGGTGCTCCCAAGGACGCGATGATGATGCCCACGGGAAGTTCGGCCGGCGCCAAGAGGAGCCGAGCCGCCGTATCGCTCAAGGTCACCGTAGCCGCCCCAAAGAGAGCTGCGCCGGGAATGATATAGCGGTAGTCGGTGCCGACTAAGAGGCGCACCATGTGCGGCACGATGAGGCCGACGAAACCTAAGAGGCCGGCGACGCTGACGGCACTGGCTGCGAGAAGGGCTGCAATGGCCGTAAGGCCCAGACGGGCTCGTTCGACGTTGAGGCCCAGGCTGTGGGCCATGTCTTCTCCGAGCTGGAGAAGGTTCAGGTAGTACGCCCCGATAAAGGCCAAGACAAAGCCGGCCGCAGCATAGGGCGTAATGACGTAAACGTCTTTCCAGCTGCTGGCCGCCAGTCCTCCGACCATCCACAAGAGAGCGCCGTGGACACGGTCACTGTAAAAGACGAGGATCCCTGAGATGATGGCTCCCAGGAAGGCCGATACGGCGACGCCGGCCAAGATGATGCGCACGACCTTGATGCCGTCCTTCCAGGCCAAGAGGTAGATGGCCCCGGCAGCGGCCATGGCGCCGACAAAGGAGACGGGCGTCATCAAAAAGGCGTACGACGGGACGATGATGAGGACGATGAGGCCGAAGAGGCCGGCACCGGACGAGATGCCGATGATGTGCGGGTCGGCCAGGGGATTTCGCATGACGGCCTGTAAGATTGCTCCCGACAAGGCCAGATTAGCCCCGACCAAAGCCCCTACCAGAGTTCGCGGCAGGCGAATATTCCAGATGATCTGGTCAGCCGTTCCCCCTCCCGGCTGCCACAGGCTGCGGATGACGTCCGACGCCGAAATGGCCGCCGCCCCCTGCATGACCGACAGTAAGAGGCCGAGCACCGCCAAGACGGCGAAGACGAGGAGCATGAGCCAGCGCCAACCGGTTCGTTCCCGGCGCTGAAAGAATCTATTCATGAGGCACCACTCCCGGGTAGACTAAGTTTGCCATATAACCCACGGCCTTGGGGTAATCGAGGCCGGGATTGAGGAGGAAGTAGCGTTCGGGCAGGACGTAGAAACGGCCCGACTGGACGGCTTTCAAGGAGGCCCAGGCCGGATTGCTTTCGATGTCGCTCTTGACCCTTTTTTCGATCTTGTCCGACGATCCCATGGAGGTCAGGAAGATGACGTCGGGATTGGCTTCGACGAGACTTTCCATGCTGTAAGGAATGCGGTTATTGTCGCCGCCGGCCGTCGACGGCGAGACGACGTTCTGCAGATGAAGCAGTTCGGCAATACCGCCGGCAATGCTGGTCGGAAGTTCCAACGACACGGCACTGGGTGTGGCATGGATGATGGCCACGCGCTGACCGTCTTTGGGCACGGCATCGGTGATGGCCTTGATTTCCTTATCGAGCTTTTCATCGACGGCAGCGGCCTGATCTTCTTTGCCGTAGACCTTGCCCATGACATCCAAATTATGTTTGACGTCGTCGTAGGTCTTGGTGCGCAGCAAGATGACGGGAATGCCGCTGTCTTCGAGCTGGGCCGCTAATTTTTCATGATGGTCCGTACTGCCGATGACGACGTCGGGCTGAAGGGCCGTCACTTTTTCAAGACTGACGCTGTAGACCGGGCCCACGTCGGGCACGTCTTTATACTTTTCAGGTAAGGCTGCGTCTTCCGATTTGACGGCTGCCCGTCCGACGAGACTGCCGTCGAGGGCATCGGCAAAGTTTAAGAGCGACGTCGACAAGACGACGACTCGCTGCGGCTTTTGCGGCAGGGTTACGGATTTTCCCCGGTCGTCGGTGATGACGGCGTAATGTTCCCCGGACGCACTCTGTGAAGGCGTCCCCTGAGGACCGCAGCCAGCCAGGAGAAACAGACAAAGGACGAGCAGACATAAGCCAAATTTTTTCACAGTAAAAGCCCCCTCCTAGAATTTCTGACGGATACCGACCTGCCAGTTTCGGCCGGCAGCCGGATAATTATGGTATAAATCGTAGCTGGCGTTGTTGATGTTGGCCGCTTTGACGTAAATCGTCGTATTTTCGTCGGGCGAATAGGACGCGCTGCCGTTCCAGACGACGTAGGAATTGTTGCTGTAATAGGTGTCGTTACGCCCCGTACCGGCGGTCACATCGACGTTGGCCTGCCATTTGCCCTGATGGTAATGGAAGCCGGCCCGATAGCCGTTGGGCTGGTTGTACGTTTCGTCATAGGCCAGTCCCTCGCCGGTATCGACCTTGGTATGGATGTAGGAATAGCCCAATTCATAATCCCACTTGTCGTTGATAGTCTGTTTGAGGGATAGTTCAAAGCCCCGTTTATCTTCTTCATTGAGGTTTTCCGGTTCCCGCGGCGTGACGGACCGATTCCAGCGAATGACGTTCTCTAAATCGCTGTGGAAGACGCTGCCTTCGAGAAGTGTCTTGGGGCCCATGCGGTACTGGAAGCCCAGGGTCTGGGTGTAGCCTTCTTCCGGCTGCAAATCTTCGTTGCCCATGGAGGTGATCTTGCCGCGGGACGTCGTCAGGTAGAACTGGTCATTGAGGCGCGGCGGCGAAAAGACGCGGCTCCACGACGCATAGACGTTGAAGTCGTCGTTGGCCTTGTAATTCATAGCCAATCGCGGCGTCTGGTGGACCCCGTAGGTACTGTTGTCGTCCAAACGGAGGCCCGGCGTGACCGTCAATTTGCCGAAAGTCATGGCGTCTTCGGCGTAAAATGCCAGGTTATGGCGCTTCTTGTCGATGTAATTAGCCTCGTAATTGGTCCCCATGTCTTCCGTCCATTCGGCGCCGGCCGTGACGTGATGGCCGCCGAGCTGCCAGTTGTTCTGCCATTCCAGGCCCTGGGTGCGGGTAAAATAATGATTGGTCCAATAGGTCCGCTGGTAGTCGTTGAAATAACGCAGAAAACCGGGCTGAGCCTCATTTTTCTTAAAGTTATACGTAAGGCTGTAATTATTGATGAGCCGCTCGATGGGCTTATTGGCACTGAGGTACCAGCCCGAGAGGCGTTCTTTTTGCAGGGCTTTCGGCAACGACGACGAATAAGAAGCAAGGAAGGTCGAACCGTGGCCACGGTAATCCTGATGGTAAGCCTTAAAGGTCAACGACGTGTCGTCGGTCAATTCCTGATCGAGGCGCAGGGACAAGGACTCTTTGTTAATATCGCCGCGGGATTTGTCGGCATTGAGGCCACCCGGAAAGGCGTAATACTTTCGCCGCTCCATGTCGCCGCTGATGAGCCAACCGGTCTTGCCGGAACGGCCGCTGTTGGTCAGGGTGTAACCGTGCATGCCCCAGGAGCCGGTGTAGGCGTCGAGGGACGACTCATTGTGATCGCCCTTTTTGGTGACGATGTTGATGACGCCGCCCACAGCCCCGCTGCCGTAACGGACGGAACCGCTGCCCTTGGTGACTTCGATGCGTTCGATAGAACCGACGCCGGGAAGGTTGGCCAGATCGACGCTCCCCCGTCCGTAGCCGGAACCCTGGGCATTGGCCAGACTCTGACCGTCGACGAGGATCAAGACCCGGTCGTCGCCATTTAACTTGACGAAAGAAGAAATGCCCGGCACCATTTCATTGATAGTAACGCCGGGGACGCGCTGCAGGGCCTGCTGGACCGAGGCATCGCGGTGTTCGTCCATCTCCTTGGCGGTAATGATGGTTGTATTTGATTGAAGGACCTTCACCGGAGGAATGGTGGGCTCTTTCGGTTCATTTGCTCGGGCTTCCGATAACTTGTTAGGGAGTAAGGCCTTGACGCTGTCGAGGAAATCGGCAACTTTGCCTGGAACGTGAATCGAACCGGACGGCGCCATGGGATCATTCGTCCCGAGCCCGGCTGCCCGCCTGCCCGAAGGTCCGGTCTTACCATGATGGTGACGCGGTCCTGACGTTTTTCCCTCAGGAGACGAAACGGGCTGACCGGAAATTCTCGCCGCTTCCGCCTTTCCTTTTTCATCGGAAGATTCCTGTCGCGATTCCTGATTGGCGGCGGCATACGTAAGGGCGTCCGACGTCAGGGGCGTCACGTCGACAGTTGGCGTTTCTTCTTCGTTCGGAGCCTTATCCGGCGTCGAGGATACGACTTCTTGTTCATCGTAATCGCCGCTTCCGTCGCGGCTGACAGCGTCCATCCCATCGGCATCGTTCCCGCCGGCACCGGCCATATCTCCGGCATTATAAATCATGACGTCGGTCACGTTAGGCTGACGCGAATAGTGCTGAAGGACCGTAAAGAAACCGCCGGCAGCCAGGCCGACATAGACGGCGGCGTGGAGGGAGACGGAAAATCCGGCAGCAATGCGGCCCTTCTTCTTCCCCCACCTCACGGCTGAGCCCCACTGTCGGCGACGAGGCCGATGCGGTTCACACCGACTTTCTTAAAGGCATCCAACACGGCCATGACCCGGCCGTAATCGACGTCTTGGTCGGCATAGAGGATGACGCTGAAATCCTTGTCTTCCCCTTGCCGAGCCCGGGCCGAAGCCATGAGGGCCTCACGATCGACGGCCTTGCCGTTAAGCCACAGCGTACCGTCTTTTTTCAAAGTGACGACATACTGAGATGACGGCGCGTCTTTTGCCTCAGCCGCCACCGGCAGCTGGACGCCTAAACTGTGCATGTCCACCATCGATAAAGACGACATCATGAAGAAGACCAAGAGGAAAAACATGATATCGATCATAGGGATGATCATGATGGAAGGCTTTTCAAAATCCCGTAATTGACGTAGCCGCATCTCACTGCCCTGCTTTCTGGTCCATCGTTTCCATCGCCGAAAAACACAGCTCCATGTCGGTAATGATCCGATCGAGGCGCTGCGTAAAATAAGAATGAATGATTAAGGCCAAAACAGCGACGCAAAGGCCGAACGCCGTGGCAATGAGGGCTTCGCCGATACCGCCCGTAATGGCAATGGCCTGGCCCGATTGAACATTGAAGACGCTGAAGGCGCGGATCATGCCGCTGATCGTCCCCAAGAGCCCCAAAAGCGGCGCCAAGGTGACGATGACGCTCAGATAATAGAGGTGACTCTTCAGACGGGAAATGAAAATCCCCGACTGCATTTCCACAAAGGCCTTCCATTCGGAACCGCCCTGGCCTTCAAAAACGTCGGTCAAAATGAGAGGCAGCCCGCCGGAACTGTCGGCTGCAAGAGAGCGTGCCGCTTCCGTCTTATGGACTTTCATATAGGTATAAAAACGATTGGCAAAAGCCTTGCCGGCATCCATCTGGGTAAAAAACATGGCCCTCTCAATGCCAATATACACCGCAAAGAGGGAGCAGGCCAATAACAGATACATGACCGGACCGCCTTGCTGAAACAACTGAAAACCATTGATCATCGCTTCCATGGTACGAATGAACCCCTTTCCTGTAAGGACCTGCAAGATAAGGGCTGCAAAGATAAAAGGACCGTCGTATAGACGACAGTCCCCGAATATGCTCCGTACAATCTCCTTCCCATCGCTCGCAGGTCTATCGGTGATTATCCGTCAGGCAGTTCTTCTGGCTTGGTTTCATGGCCAAAGCTGCGCCTTCCCATACAAAACGTACAGTGACATCATGCAGCCTGGCTCCACCTCACAGCGGCGGGACCGCGCCGGCATTGAACCGGCTTCTCTATTAAGTCTGAGACACCTGACCTATATCTTATATTATATCGTTTTTACTATAGCATGACAAATAGAGAGCTGTCAACGAAAGTCAGCCCTCTAGGAATAGCTGTAAAATAAGAAAAATATGCTGTTACAAGATAAGATTTAATGCACACCCCTATGACCATGTCGAAGACGCCAGATCCTAAGTCTGGTGTCTTTCCAATCCCGTCATCATGAAGAAGTTCTCCCTGGGTCGTATCGGTTGTGCTATAGCCATTCATGTTTCAATCCACGCCCCCACAGAGGGGCGACTGCGATAATCTGTGTTGCGATGTTGCAAGCCGTAGAGTTTCAATCCACGCACCCAAAGGGGTGCGACCCCATGTTACGGACGATGTTGATCGTCTCCCACATATTTCAATCCACGCACCCACAAGGGTGCGACTATGGTAAAGCTGGTTTTGCGCTTCAGTACATGCTGTTTCAATCCATACACCTGTAAAGTACGACTTAATGTAAGTGATACAATAGTAACATTATATAACATGTCAATCCATACTCGAGGAAATTTCCGCACTCTTCTATCGACAGATAGCCGCTGTCAAAGATTATTTACATCCCTCAATGAAGATACCGTCAAAATTGTTTCCGGACTTCAATAACTCGACCTACGACATGGATTTGATTCACGTCTGCGCCGGCAAAAATTCCTAATGGATAGTTAGGATTGGCAGATTCTAGAACAATTATATTATTTTTCTTATGTACACGTTTCAGTACCCCTTCATTTTCATTAATCGTGACCAAGGCTATTTCTCCGTTTTCAACATCAGACTGAATTCTAATCAAAGCAACATCGCCGTCAAAGATTCCCAAACCATTCATAGAATCGCCTTTACAGTGACATGCACGGATGTCTCCGTAAACAGCATTGTCTATTAAAAGGTAGCTGCCAGTGTATTCATAAATAAATCCGAACGGACCATATTTAACGCTGCTGATGACGGGAATCCGCTTCATATCATGGTTGCCATCTACATCGTTAGATACTGGAAATGGCGATAGCCCCATTATATAGTCAGTGGAAACACCGAACAATTTTGACAGTTCATTCAACTTTCTCACTGGACTAGTATCGCCAGTTTCGTACTTAACGTAAGCAGTGCGACTGATACCAATTTTTTCGGCTACTTCCCCCTGTGATAATTGACGCTGTTCCCTTAGTTTTCGTAAACGGTCAGCGGTAACACTCATATGATTCGCTCCGATTTCTCCAGATCCGGGAACGCAAACAACCTTACCATCGTTGTTTTGAAGCTCGCCAAATAGTTCGGCCCTTGATATCCGAAATACTTTCATAAGTTCTTTCAACTTTTTTTCTCGAGGGATAATCCCGGCGTTTTCCCAGTGATCAACAGCCTGCTGAGTAACTCCAATTAGTTTCGCTAGCATCTCTTGAGATAATTTGAGACGTTCGCGATTATGCTTAATATTTTGACCAATCTCCACTACTGCTCCCTCAATTCTGAGTCTTAATCCATACACTTTCTGCAAGCCGCATTAATGGCTCCCCCATATAAATAGTTCTTCTTTTATTCATATTACGCGCCGTCTTTTCCTATACTAAGTATCCATTGTTCTAATCCACGCACCCCTGAGGGTGTGACTCTCGAAGAAGAAGATCCTGATTTAAGAAGATGCTGTTTCAATTCACGCACAAAAAAAGGGGGCGACAATACTACACGGTGCAAGATATCTCACAAATGAAGTTTCAATCCACGCCCCCAAAGAGGTGCAACGGTCGGGGTCTCTGCCGACGATATCCGGCGATGGTTTCAATCCACGCCCCCAAAGGATGCGACTGGAATCACAGATTGCAGAGCGCGACAAACAGTTTTTTCAATCCACGCACCCCAAAGGGTGCGACCACGGGTTTCTGTTTCTTCCTCAACCTCGAACGCGTTTCAATCCACGCACCCAAAGGGATGCGACAGCAAAAGAACGGTTTTACCGTCTCTTTTGTTTGTACCTATAGGGATAGGCCCCACAGACACGTTTTTTCTTACTCATGCAGGGATTCACTCAAATTTCCCCTGCTTTCATCAATGCTTTTAATCGCAAAAAAGGATGTTCACTATACATTGGCACTGCGTACTATTTCACGGCATACTTTCCGCCATAGACTTATATGACGTCCTATGCTCCAATCATCTCCGGGGCTCAATGGTTATTTCCCGGTACTTTTAATTTCATTATAGCACCATTTTACTTAAAATCATAATATCATCCCGCCACGCCCCCGCATCCATAACGCCCTTAGTACTGCAATCCTAATTTTTCCAACCATAAAAAATGGACGCGAGCTACTATTTCTCACTCTCGTCCATTCCTTTTTTTAGTATGAATATGCCTTGCCTTAGGAGAGTCCGCCGCTTATCCGAGGGCCGCTTCCAATTCCTCACATTTCGAGGCAATCATTTTTTCAACGTTCCTTCGATAATCGTCGATGATCCAGCCCAGGACTTCTTCGTAATATTCATCCATATCCATCAAATAAATGGTATCCAGGATATCCTTTTTAAAGTCGCCGCCCATGCCCACATCGTAGTCATAGCAATACCGGGTTACGTTGTGCAGCACTCCTTTGAAGATCCGGCCGGCTTCCACTCGTTCCATATCGTCGGTATCGATACACCGTTTATACCAGGCTTCATTGGCATAGGGGTCCTGTCTCATTGTCTGGTCAACCTTGGCGCCCCATTTGATGGGATTATAGTCTTTAAAGCAATCGATATACTGCGTCGGCAATACGTTCCAAGTGCAAAAATCTTCCGGCAGGTCACGATCTCCCAAGGCGTCGGCTACGCGGTCCGCCGTGTCCCGCAAAATGGCCTCGAACTGTTTATTCCACTTGGCATACATTCCTTGTTCCGACCCATCGAAGAAGGGCGCAATTTTGTCGGCCCCATATTGGCTGAGGACTTCCATGGCATATTGCTCGATGCGAGCATAATTTCTCCGATAAAACTCGTTCCACGCGGCATCGCGTGCAGCCGAACTGCTCTTATATTCATAATAATGAGTCCCGTCTAAGTAATCGTAGTCGATGTCGAAGGCATATTTTTCCTTGTCAAAGTCATAGTCGGAAGACGTCGGACTGGGAATCTCGATACTCGATAAGGCCTTTTTCAACTGTTCGACCACCCCTTGTGTTCCCACGTCGCGTAAGGATGCCGCCTGAATATCGCGGAGCTGAATGGCCTGTTCCGGACAGAGTTCGACCATTTCCTGAGCCGCCGTGAGAACCTTTGGGTCCTCGATTCTTCCGTTATGTTTTACACGGGCCTTGCCGTCCGAGCCTTCGGCGATATAATCCGAAAAAGCGAGGCACGTCCCGCATCCCGTACATTTTTTCGCATCGATTCGTAATCGTTTCATCGTCGTCATCTCCTAACCAGTCTTTTTCACAGCCTCGGCGTATGCCTGCCCCAAGCGGATGGTCGTCATGATTTCTTGGGCAAGCTGGCCATCCCTCGTCACCACCGGCGCATCGACAATTCTTTTCAAAGCATCGACTACATTCATGCAGGTCATCAAAACGTCCCGATCCTCCCGGGTGTAGCAATCCGGGTCACTGCCTCGTGCTTCCATCAAGGCCTCGGAAGTCCGAATCGTTTTGGCCAGCAGCAGGTTCAGCCCGGCGATGACCGAAGAAATCGTTTCGCATTGACCGATCATGATATCGATGGCTTTGGCGATATTTTCCGCCTGACCGTAGACCACGCCGGCTGCCCGCAACTGCTTCACCGACTCCGCACGAAACTGCTCGGCATCGTCTAACAGCGACCGGCCCAACCCGCCTTTCAAGAGGGACATCATCACCTCGGAATCGGTACATTGGCCCTTGGGAATGATGGCCATCCGCTGCAGACAGTCGACGTAGTCTTTTTTCAACGGGATAAGGGCTAATGCCCCCTTCCGTTTCTCGGCTTGGAAATCGATTTCGATGATCTTCTGATAGAGATCCACAAAGCGGCGAAAATTAGAAAGGGTCCCCCATTTTCGTTGAACGATGCGCTCTAAGGCGGCCTCTAATTCCTGCGATTTCTGCCTCACCAACAGCCGGGCCTCCGTTTCTCGTTGAAAGGCCTTCATCATGCGTCGACGCGAATCTTCGTCCATGTTGCAGGCCTTATTCAAGTCATAAATAAATTTCCCTACTATCAGCGCCGCGATTGGCCACATGGCCCCAACCTCCTTTTTATCATGCCCTTCACGCTAAAGGGTAAAGCCTTTTCGGTCCTTGGAATCAAAATATCGATCAAAGGCGTCTCGATTTCTAAAGCAACATTCCTCGTCAAAGTAATCCAAGATTCGATCCAAACCGGCAAAGATCTCATCGACATCGTCGGCTAAGGCCGATTCCAACATCTGCTCAAATCCCCGGTAAAAAAATTCAAACTGTCGGTCCTTTTCCCCTTCATACACGGTATCGAGCCGTTTTCCCTGCTCTGACAATGCCGCTTCCATGACGAACGTCAAGCGATGAAAGGAAGGGAGCCACTCGGCCTCATCGTCTCCGGACAAAGCCTGTTCCAGCTCATGAATCGCAGCCATGACCGCTGCCATCGAACCGGCTTCGTCAATTTCTTCGGAAGCCGACGTGATAACCGGCTCCCGCGACTTTTCGTCACTCTTAACCAACGAAAGATGTCTCTCCTCGTTCATTTCCATTTCCATACAAATCACCTCTCCTCAAGCCTACATCCTTGGCAAAAGAACAACCTCTGCGAAAGGGTTCCCTGCTTTCTTTCCATTATACAAGGCTGCCCTGACAGAATATGTCACTGCACACAAAAGGACTTACAAAAAATGAGGTAAAGAAAAAAGACCTGCCATCCAAAAGGCAAGTCTTTCCTTTGTCCTGTCATAATCTATTCTGTTCGATGCAAGACACGGCCATGGCCTGTAATTCGCCGATAACCACCGAGCCATTTCAATCCACGCGCCCATGAGGGGCGCGACCGCAGTAACGACTAAAATTTCCGTTGAATATCGGTTTCAATCCACGCACCCATGAGGACACGACTAGGGGGCTAGCTCCCCTATGGATAGGGTTTGGGTATTTCAATCCACGCGCCCATAAGGGGCGCGACATACTATTTCAAATCAACTATTCAGAATAGCCAGCTCTCATGTTTCATCCGATGAAGAGAGTTCTATGAGGGCCTCTTTCAGAAAATCAAGGACCGGGCTTGAAAAGTCAAAACACTGTGCGCGAGCGGCTTCCCCAATCTTCAATCCTACGAAGCGATCGGTTCCCGAAAAATAGGCGTGCAATTTATTTTTATGAGCTGTCCGCAAAGAGGTTCCCCGTTCATGTTCAACTGTATCTAAATAAGAATTAGATAGCGTCAATAAATCTTCCCCTGAAAATTCATTAGGGTTTTCTTTTAAAATCTGACAGCACAGGTCTTCTAAGGTACCGTCACAAAAGTCTCCCTCCGCATTTTTACCCGGCAGGAGGACAAAGCCAAAGCGAATGCCGTCAGGGTTTTGAACAAATTGCCCGTCTAGCTGAATATGAATTCCGAAAGCCTCATTCATATGGTGCTGCAATGACTGCGCTGCACCACCGGCATCGGATTCGGCATCTCGTATAATCAGAAAACCTCGCATACGATCATAATTATCGAAGAATGGAATTGAGGATGGGAACTTACGCTTACGCAATTTCTTTCGCAGGTCTTCATTTCCACCCAAATCGATGATATTAAAGGTGTCGGGGACGATATGACGCTCTACAAGATATTCGATATAATACCGCAAAAAAAGTTCTTCATCTCGGCCTTCACACAAAATGACATGCGGGATATCCGGTATAAACTTTAGAGGTTCTCTCTTTTTCGGCATATCATCGCACCTCCCAGTCTGCATCTAAGGCAGATTCGAGTTCAGCTCCGGAAAAGGCATAGGCTTTTCGCCCTTTATCAGAAACGCTGATCCGTTGATAGCAGAGAGAATCCAGCTGATTTAATTCTTTCATCACCGCCGCCGACTGTCTCAAAATATCGTAATTGTGGGTTGTAATCACCAATTGGCAATGGATGGTCAAGGCTGCTTCGTATAAGGCCCTTAAGACCTTCGGATAGACGCTGTAATGGAATCCGTTTTCGATTTCGTCGAGCAGCACAATCCCGTTGGGGCTGGTCAAGATGAGCAGCAGCAGATGAAGGACCTTATTAATCCCATCGCCCATATAGGTAATCGGCATTTTCAGGCCATCTTCTAAACTAACATACACATAAGGAAGGTTGTTTTCTACCAAAGTCATGATATCTGAAATTCGTGTATCGAACAGGCGTAAGACGTCCAATAAATCGCCCTTCCGTCCGTCTAAGATAAACTTACCAACACCTTCGGCAACAGAGCCATTGTCCAGCATATACAGATTTTTATAAAAACTGACCTTCACAAAAGCCGCATCATCTTTCTTCGGCTTTTCAGACATAGATACATAGCGAATCTGCGTATTTTCAAAGGAGAATTGTCCCCGAGTCGTCTTATTATCTCTGATATGGGTGTACTCCAAGGCAAAAAAATGACTATCCAAATCCTGCGGCGCATAGCCTTGCTTAAAAATCCCGGTTACAGCCCCACTATTGATATCAAGGCTGACGTTTTCATCAGGAACCTTCCGCATCGTCAATACCGATGTTTTGCCGTTATCTTGTTCGACTGACAGAGAAAATTCATCCGTTTTCTCAAAGTTAAAAAACAAGGGATTCCAAATCCGTTCCGGCGTCGCCTGTAACTGCCCATTTCCGTTACGGCCGGAGGCCAGGGCTAAAAAAACATTCGCACTTCGATAGCCGAAGGCCAAAAAAATAGCTTCTAAAATCGCAGACTTCCCGGAATTATTCCGTCCGCCCAGCAGCGTAATCGGCGCCAACTTAGTCACCGATAAATCCTGAAAACACCGAAAATTATGTATGTTCAATGTTGTAATCATGTTTTCACCCACTTCGATACACGTGTTAACTTTTTATTATGACGATGTTAATATATATATTTTAACATATATGATACGCTTTTATACACACTTTATCATACCTT
>NZ_LUGJ01000043.1:0-3007 GCF_001682955.1 Megasphaera sp. DISK 18 | reverse complement strand
AAGCCTTGCTTCGGAGTAAGCGACTCACGAAGGTTTATGCGTCCCTACGGTCCTTTAAACCTGGTTCGCTGCTTAAGTCAAGTCCTCGGTCTATTAGTACCGGTCCGCTCCATACATCGCTGTACTTCCACTTCCGGCCTATCAACCACATCGTCTTTGTGGGACCTTACTTGTTTTCACAATGAGAAACCTCATCTTTAGGCTGGTTTCACGCTTAGATGCTTTCAGCGTTTATCCGTCCCCGACGTAGCTACCCAGCTGCACGGCTGGCGCCATGACTGGTACACCATTGGTCGGTCCACTCCGGTCCTCTCGTACTAGGAGCAGCCCCTTTCAAGTTTCTTCCGCCCGCGATGGATAGGGACCGAACTGTCTCACGACGTTCTGAACCCAGCTCGCGTACCACTTTAATGGGCGAACAGCCCAACCCTTGGGACCTACTTCAGCCCCAGGATGTGATGAGCCGACATCGAGGTGCCAAACCTCCCCGTCGATATGGACTCTTGGGAGAGATAAGCCTGTTATCCCCAGGGTAGCTTTTATCCGTTGAGCGATGGCAATTCCACTCTCTACCACCGGATCACTAAGCCCGACTTTCGTCCCTGCTCGACCTGTCCGTCTCGCAGTCAAGCTCCCTTCTGCCTTTGCACTCTTCGCGCGGTTTCCGTCCGCGCTGAGGGAACCTTTGGGCGCCTCCGTTACTCTTTCGGAGGCGACCGCCCCAGTCAAACTGCCCGCCTGAGACTGTCCGCAAGTCTGTTAAACTTCTCGTTAGAATTCCAATAAAACAAGGTTGGTATCCCACCATCGGCTCCGCAAATACTGGCGTACTTGCTTCTCCGCCTCCCAACTATCCTGTACATCTCTTACCGGAATCCAATCTCAGGTTACAGTAAAGCTCCATGGGGTCTTTCTGTCCAGTCGCGGGTAACCTGCATCTTCACAGGTACTTCAATTTCACCGGGTCCCTCGTTGAGACAGTGCCCAAATCGTTACACCTTTCGTGCGGGTCGGAACTTACCCGACAAGGAATTTCGCTACCTTAGGACCGTTATAGTTACGGCCGCCGTTTACTGGGGCTTCAATTCACTGCTTCGCTTGCGCTAACACTTCCTCTTAACCTTCCAGCACCGGGCAGGTGTCAGCATCTATACATCAGCTTTCGCTTTAGCAGACGCCTGTGTTTGTGGTAAACAGTCGCTTGGGCCTCTCTTCTGCCACCCGGTTCCGCTCCGTGCGCTTCTGCACTTCACGTACGCCGGGTTATCCTTTTCCCGAAGTTACGGATACATTTTGCCGAGTTCCTTAACGAGGGTTTTCCCGCGCACCTTAGAATTCTCATCCTGCCTACCTGTGTCGGTTTCGGTACGGGTGCCTGATTCCTCACTAGAAGCTTTTCTCGACAGTTTAGTGCCAGCCCCTTCGCGACTGTTTCCAGTCGCTCCCCATCGCATCTCAGCTTCCGGGAAGACGGATTTGCCTATCTTCCCACCTACCTGCTTGGACGTGCTCTTCCAATCGCACGCGCGCCTTCCTTCCTGTGTCACTCCATTGCTCAAACGAAATCAGCCAGTACAGGAATTTCAACCTGTTGTCCATCTCCTGCGCGTCTCCGCCTCGGATTAGGTCCCGACTTACCCTGGGACGACGATCGTTGCCCAGGAACCCTTAGGCTTTCGGTGGAAGGGATTCTCACCCTTCTTTTCGCTACTCATACCGGCATTCTCTCTTCCTGCCTGTCCACCTGTCCTTCCGGTCAGGCTTCTCCCATGCAGGAACGCTCCCCTACCCAATTAACAAAGTTAATTGCCAAAGCTTCGGTTCCGTACTTTAGCCCCGGACATCTTCGGCGCAGAGTCTCTCGACCAGTGAGCTATTACGCACTCTTTTAATGGTGGCTGCTTCTGAGCCAACATCCTGGTTGTTTTTGAAATTCCACATCCTTCGCCACTTAGTACGGCATTGGGGACCTTAGCTGTTGGTCTGGGCTGTTTCCCTCTTGACTATGGGCCTTATTACTCACAGTCTGACTCCCATGGATAAGTACAGCCATTCGTAGTTTGATTAGGTTCAGTAGCCGGATAGGCCCCTACCCTGTTCAGTGCTCTACCGCCTGTACTCTCGCCATGAGGCTAGCCCTAAAGCTATTTCGGGGAGAACCAGCTATCTCCACGTTCGATTGGCATTTCACCCCTACCCACATCTCATCCAAAAGCTTTTCAACGCTCACTGGTTCGGTCCTCCACACATTTTTACCTGTGCTTCAACCTGGACATGGGTAGATCACTGTGGTTTCGGGTCTGCTGTTACTAACTATACGCCCTGTTCAGACTCGCTTTCGCTGCGGCTCCGCATTTTCTGCTTAACCTCGCTAGCACCAGCAACTCGCCGGTTCATTCTTCAATAGGCACGCCGTCGCGCATATAAAGCGCTTCGACTGCTTGTAGACATACGGTTTCAGGTTCTCTTTCATTCCCCTCCCGGGGTTCTTTTCACCGTTCCCTCACGGTACTATTCGCTATCGGTCCATATCAGTGTTTCGCCTTGGAGGGTGGTCCCCCCTGCTTCCCACAAGGTTTCTCGTGTCTCGTGGTACTCTGGATCCTGCTCCATGCATTTGCTTGCGCTTACGAGGCTCTCACTCTCTCTGGCCCGGTTTCCCAACCGGTTCTGCTTCACGCCTGCACTTGTTAGCAGTCCGCAACCCCGGACTGGTTTCCCAATCCGGTTTGGGCTCTGCCCCGTTCGCTCGCCGCTACTAGGGGTATCTCTGTTGATTCCTTTTCCTCCGGCTACTTAGATGTTTCAGTTCACCGGGTACCCATCCTCATCGAGGATGACGTGACTACTCACGCCGGGTTTCCCCATTCGGAAATCTGCGGGTCAAAGGTTACTTGCACCTCACCGCAGCTTATCGCAGCTTATCGCGTCCTTCATCGGCTGATATGGCCAAGGCATCCGCCGTACGCCCTTACTTACTTGACTTACATCTGTCTCTTATACACAC